>CAYMTH010001037.1:0-1834 GCA_964393235.1 uncultured Solibacteraceae bacterium
GTAGCTGATGAGGAGGTCCACGCACCCCGCGTAGTTGTGGAAGCCCTTGACGTGGGCCGTGTCAGTGGCCAGTGTCTTGGACTCCTCGTACATGCAGTAGATGTGGAGTGGGAGCCAGGAGAGAATGACGGGGGCGGCCTTGGCCTTGTTCTGCGTGAAGACGCCGGCGGCGGAGGCCGGAACGTCGGAGACGATCAGGGAGAGGTCATCCTTCTGCGCCTTGCGGATGCCGGCGTACAGGGCCGAGTAACGAAAGCCGAGCGGTAAGTTCACGTTTATTGTCCTAGGAGTTCATTGTCTAACAACCGGGCGCCGTTGGCGAAGCTTTCGCCGGGGACGCGTTTGCGGCCCTCGGGCTGGACTTCGACGAGTTCGAGGGCGGTGCCGCCGCCGCAGCCGGCGACGAGTTTGCGCTGGCGGATGGCGAGCTGGCCGGGGGGGAGGCGGGTTTCGGCGGAGAGGCGCGCGGTGAGGATTTTGAGGCCGGCGCCGCGGAAGGTGGTGGTGGCGCCGGGCCAGGGGGTGAAGCCGCGGAGGCGGGCGTGGATTTCGCGGGCCGGGCGGGTCCAATCGACGATGCCATCCTCTTTCTTGAGGATGGGGGCGAGGGTGGCGGCGTCGTGGTCCTGGGGTTCGGGGACGATCTGGCCGCGCTCGAGCATGTCGAGGGTTTCGATGAGGAGGTCGGCGCCCATGGAGGCGAGGCGGGCGGAGAGTTCGGGGGCGGTTTCCTCGGGGCCGATGCGGGTTTCGGCTTTGCGGAGCATGTCGCCGGTGTCGAGGCCGGCGTCGATCTTCATGGTGGTGACGCCGGTTTCGGTTTCGCCGTTGGCGATGGCCCACTGGATGGGGGCGGCGCCGCGGTAGGCGGGCAGGAGCGAGGCGTGGACGTTGATGATGCCGAGGGGGGCGAGGTCGATGATGGACTGCGGGAGGATCTGGCCGTAGCCGACGACGACCATGGCCTTGGCGTGGAAGGACGCGACCTCGTCGACGACGCGGCGGATGCGCTCGGGCTGATAGACGGGCAGGCCGAGGCGGAGGGCGGCTTCCTTGACGGGGGAGAGGGCGAGTTCCTGGCCGCGGCCTTTGGGGCGGTCGGGCTGGGTGTAGACGGCGGCGACGGTGTGGCCGGCGGCGACGAGGGCTTCGAGGGTGGGCACCGCGAACTGGGGCGTGCCCATGAAGACGACTACCACTCGCCTGCCTTCACGAGCTTGGAGATTTTGCGGCGGATGAGGTCGCGCTTGAGCGGGGAGATGTGCTTGAGGAAGAGGACGCCGTGGAGGTGGTCGATCTCATGCTGCATGGCGCGGGCGAGGAGTTCTTCGCCGGTGACCTCGAACTCGTTGCCCTCGACGTCGAAGGCGCGGACGCGGGCGATCATGGCGCGGCGGACGTCTTCGCGGAAGCCGGGGATGCTGAGGCAGCCTTCTTCGCCGAGCTGCTGGCCTTCGAGATGGGTGATCTCGGGGTTGATCAGCACGAGTTTGGAATCGGGGTCCTCACCGGCCGAGGCGTCGATGACGGTGACCTGCTGGAGCACGCCGACCTGGGGGGCGGCGAGGCCGACGCCCTTGTTGGCGTACATCGTTTCAAACATGTCGTCGACGAACTTCTTCAGCTCTTTATCGCCGAAGTTCGTGACCTTCTCACAAGGCGTCTCCAGGACCGGATCGCCGTACTTCCGAATCTTCAAAACCATTAGAACTTCCGCACCTGCTCTTGATACCCATCATAATTCCGGCGGGTTTCTTCCATGGAATCGCCGCCGAACTTTTCAATAAACGCCTGCGCCAGGACGATGGCGACCATGGCTTCGCCGATGACGCCA
>CAYMTH010001038.1:0-1833 GCA_964393235.1 uncultured Solibacteraceae bacterium
GGCAAATACACCGACACCCTCACCCTGCCGCGCGTCATGCAGTTCGGCATCCGCTACGATTTCTAACCCGAAATCGTCGCACCAACCCGAAAGGGCGGCTCCTCCCGCGGAGCCGCCCTTTTTCTTTCCCCCCGTATCCCACCCTAAAACATGCGAAAATAAGAGGTTTAGCATGACTGGTCACGATACCCGCCAAAAATTCCTGGACTTCTTCGCCGCCCGCGGCCACCGCGTGGTCAAATCCTCCAGCCTGGTTCCCGCCAACGACCCGACGCTGCTGTTCACCAATGCCGGCATGAACCAGTTCAAGGACATCTTCCTCGGCATGGAAAAGCGCGACTACTCCCGCGCCACCACCAGCCAGAAATGCGTCCGCGCCGGCGGCAAGCACAACGACCTCGAGAACGTCGGCTACACCCGCCGCCACCACACGTTCTTCGAAATGCTCGGGAATTTCTCCTTCGGCGACTACTTCAAGACCGAAGCCATCGACTTCGCCTGGGAGCTCATCACCAAGGACTATGGCCTCCCCAAGGACCGCCTCTACGTCACCGTCTTCCGCGAGGACGACGAAGCCGAAGAGCTCTGGCAGAAGGTCACCGGCATCCCCAAGAGCCGCATCTTCCGCCTCGATGAGAAGGACAACTTCTGGCAGATGGGCGACACCGGCCCCTGCGGCCCGTGCTCGGAAATCCACTTCGACCTCGGCCCCGAAAACGCCGAACCCGGCCGCGAACACGAAGAGTTCCCCCTCGACGGCGGCGGCCGCTTCGTCGAAATCTGGAACCTCGTCTTCATGCAGTTCGACCGTTCCGCCGGCGGCATCATGACCCGCCTGCCCAAACCCTCCATCGACACCGGCATGGGCCTCGAGCGCATCGCCGCCATCATGCAGGGCAAGAACACCAACTACGAGTCCGACCTCCTCCGCCCCATCATCAACTTCGGCGGCGAACTCTTCGACGTCGTCTACGGCGAAGACGCCAAGAACGACGTCGTCCTCCGCATCAACGCCGACCACGCCCGCGCCGCCGCATTCCTGATCCACGACGGCGTCGTCCCCTCCAACGAGGGCCGCGGCTACGTCCTGCGCAAGATCATGCGCCGCGCCATGCGCAACGCCCGCCGCATCGGCGTCGTCGACCCCTACCTCCACAAGCTCACCGCCTACGTCGCCGAGTTCATGAAACCGGCCTACCCCGAGCTCCTCGAGTCCATTTCCCGCGTCTCCCGCATCGTCAAGGACGAAGAGCACCGCTACGCCACCACCTACCAGGTCGCCGAGCGCGTCTTCCACGACGAGGCCCGCAAAGCCGTCGGCGGCGTCCTGCCCGGCGCGGCCGCCTTCAAGCTCTACGACACCTACGGCCTCGCCGCCGACGAGCAGGAGGAAATGGCCCGCGAGTTCGGCCTGTCCATCGACACCGATGGCTTCGAAGCCGAAATGGACAAGCAGCGCGAACGCGCCCGCGCCTCCTGGAAAGGCGCCGAAAAGGCCTCCGTCGCCCCCGTCTATCAGCAGCTGCAGGCGAAGTTCGGCCGCACCAAATTCACCGGCTACGACAACCTGACTCAGGATAACTGCAAGGTCCTCGCCCTCCTCGTCGACCAGAAGGAAGTCGATTCGGTCCCCGCCGGCACGGCCGCCGAGGTCGTCCTCGACACCACCTGCTTCTACGCCGAATCCGGCGGCCAGGTCGGCGACAAAGGCGAGCTGCAGACCAAGTCCGGCGATACCGTCGCCGTCGTCGAAAACACCGCCCCCGCCGTCCCCGGCCTCACCGTCCACAAGGTGACCGCCGCCGCCGAAATCAAGAAGGGCGACATCCTCCG
>CAYMTH010001039.1:0-1829 GCA_964393235.1 uncultured Solibacteraceae bacterium
GGTGCGCCAGGACTGGGCACAGTATTACGACAACGTCGAGCGGATGGACGCGTGGGCGGGGGGGATTCTGAAGCAACTGGAGGCCGACGGGCTTGCGGAGGACACGATCGTGTTCTTCTATTCCGACCACGGGAGCGGGATGCCGGGGAACAAGCGGTGGCCGTTTGACCGCGGGTTGCGGGTACCGCTGATTCTGCACGTGCCGGAGAAGCACCGGGGGCTGCGGCCGGCGGAGTATGCGGCCGGCGGGGAGACGGCGCGGCCGGTGTCGTTCGTGGATCTGGCGCCGACGGTGCTGCGGCTGGCCGGGGCGGGGGCGGCGCCGTATCACCAGGGCGTGGACTTCACGGCGGGGAAGGCGCGGAAGTACGTGTTCGGGTTCCGCGGGCGGATGGACGAGCGGTACGACCTGGTGCGGACGGCGTTCGACGGGCGGTACGTGTACATCCGCAATTACATGCCGCACAAGATCTACGGGCAGCATATCGCGTATATGTTCGAGACGCCGACGACGCGGGTGTGGAAGAAGCTTTACGACGAAGGGAAGTTAAACGCGGCGCAGAAAAAGTTCTGGGAACGGAAGCCGTTCGAGGAGTTATACGACGTTACGAAAGACCGCGACGAAGTGAATAACCTGGCGGGGACGGAGAAGTCGGTGCTGGGGCGGATGCGGAAGGCGCTCGACGAGTGGATTGTCACGTCGGGGGACCGGGGGTTTTTGCCGGAGGCGGAGCTGCATGTGGAGGGCCGGGCGTACGACGTGAAGCGGGTGAAGGCGATGGCGGACCGGGCGGCGGCGATGACGGGTCCGGCGCCGGCGGCGGGGCTGCGGGACACGGACGCGGCGGTGCGGTACTGGGCGGTTTTGGGCCATATTATGCGGGGGAAGAGCGCGGGGATGATGGCGGGGGACGCGTCGGATTCCGTGCGGGCGGTGGCGGCGGAGAGCGTGGGCTGTTTCGGGCCGGCGGGCGAGGCGCGGGCGGCGGCGGAGGCGCTGGTGGAGCTCGGCGACGCGTCGAAGCACGGGGTTTACGTGGCGATGCTGGCGTTGAACGGGCTGGCGGCAATGGGCGAGCGGGCGCCGGCGGATTTGCGGGCGAAGGCGAAGCAGCTGCCGGACGGGCCGAAGGGGCGCGCGGGCGGGTATGTGAGTAACTTGAAGCGGAGCCTGGTGTAAGTGAAGATAGCGCTGGACGCGACGCCGCTGGCGGGTGGGACGGGCGGCGTGCCGCGCTATGTGCGGGAGTTACGGCGGGGGCTGGAGGGGCTGGGCGGCGGGGACACGTTTGTGTACGTGACGGACCAGGCGGTGGGGGGGGCGTTGGGGCCGCGGGGCGGGTGGCTGGAGCGGCGGTGGTGGCTGGCGGGATTGCCGATGCTGCTGCGTCGGGAAGGGGTGGACGTGTTTCACGGGACGGAGTTCGCGGTGCCGTACTGGCGGGTTTGCGCGTCGGTGCTGTCGCTGCACGATCTGTCGCCGTGGATGGACGCGGCGTGGCACGGGGCGGGGGTGGAGCGGGTGCGGAAGCGGACGCCGTGGCTGTTGAAGACGGGGCGGGCGACGATGGTGCTGACGCTGAGCGAGGCGGTGCGGCGGCGGGCGATGGAGCGGTTCGGGCTGCGCGGGGACCGGGTGGTGGCGGTGCTGCTGGCGGCGGCGGAGCATCTCCGGCCGGTGGAGACAGCGGGCGGGGAGGAGCCGTATTTTCTGTATGTCGGGACGATCGAGCCGCGGAAGAATCTGCCGATGCTGGTGGAGGCGTGGCGGGCGGTGCGGGCGCGGCGGCGGGTGCGGCTGGTGCTGGCGGGGCGGCGGCGGGAGGACG
>CAYMTH010001040.1:0-410 GCA_964393235.1 uncultured Solibacteraceae bacterium
TTCTGCTCCTCGGGCGTCATGGGGAGTTCGGGAGAGGCGTAGGCGAGGGGGCGTTCGGGGTCACTGGCGAGCAGCACGCCGCTGTGCTGGGGGCCGAGGTAGTTGGCGCCGTAGGTGCCGGCACCGCCGAGGTGCGGGGGCGTCGGCGGGCCGAGGACAACGAAGGCGGGAAGGTTTTCGTTGAGGCTGCCGAGGCCGTAATGGACCCAGGAACCGATGGAGGGATAGTAGCCCTGGAAGATGTGGCGGCCGGTGTGGAACTGGAGCTGGGCGGCGTGGTCGTTGTCGGTGGTCCAGACGGAGCGGACGACGGCGAGCTCGTCGGCGAGGCCGGCGACGTGGGGCCACCAGTCGCTGATCTCGATGCCGCTCTGGCCGTGTTTGCGGAAGCCGACCTGGAGCGGCAGGAT
>CAYMTH010001040.1:420-1819 GCA_964393235.1 uncultured Solibacteraceae bacterium
CGTGGTGCGCGGGGCCGCGCGCGTTGAGGGCGCCGAGGGCGAGGTCCGTCATGCCCATGCCTGTATCTGCGAGGAAGGTTCGCCGTGTCATCGGATGGTCACAAACTCGTTTCGGTTGAATAGGGCGTGGATGAGGAGCGCGCGGCGCTCGGGGCTGCCGCCGAGGTATTCGCGGCTAAGGTCGATTTCGGCGGGCGAGGGCGGGCGGCCGAGGACGCGGAGGAAGGCGTCGCCGACGAAGTCGGGCGAGGCGGCGAGGCGGTCGGCCAGGGCGCGCGCCTGTTCGAGGCTGAGGCGGCTGTTGGCGAGGGCGAGGGCCTGCTGGGGCACGATGCTTTCGGGGCGCGCGAAGCAGGCGGTGGGGTCGACGCCGTCGAAGACCTTGAGGAAGGTCAGCTGGGCGTCGGGCGTGACGCGGAAGTAGAGGCTGCGGCGGGGCGTGGCGGCCTGCGTTTCCTCGTTCAGTTCGGGACCGCCCATGGTGAGATCGAGGGCGCCGGAGGCGGCCAGCATGGCGTCGCGGATGGCCTCGGCTTCGAGGCGGCGGGGAGAGGCGGCGCGGGCGCGGTAGGCGGCGCTGGTGACGAGGAGGCGATGGAACTTCTTCATGCTCCAGCCGGAGTCCATGAACTCGGCGGCGAGCCAGTCGAGGAGTTCGGGGTGAGTGGGCGTTTTGCCGTTGCGGCCGAAGTCGGTGACGGAGGCGACGAGGGGAGTGCCGAAGTGGCGGAGCCAGATGTGGTTGACGGCGACGCGGGCGGTGAGCGGGTTGTCGCGGCGGGTGATCCATTCGGCGAGGGCGGAGCGGCGGCCGGTGGATGTCTTGGGATAGATGGTCCCGAGCGGGGAGTAGCCTTCGGCGGGCTTGTTGAGCGCTTCGACGGCCTGTTCGAGGGCGCGCTTGGCGGCGGCGACTTTGGCGTCGTCGAGCTTGGGGGCGGTGAGCGCGTCGGCGAGGCGCTGCTGGGCGCGGAGCAGTTCGGCTTCGGCGGCGAGGGCGGCGGCGCGGCGTTCGGCGGCGCGGGCGGCGACGGCGAGCGGGTCGGCGCTGGGTTCGTTTTCGTGCTTCGCGGCATCGGCGCGGGCGCGGGCGGCGACGGCGTCGACGTTGGCGCGGGCCGCGGCCAGTTCCTTTTCGCCGACGGCGAGGCGCTGGTCGGCTTCGCGGATCACGGTGGCGGGATCGGGCGGCGCGATGCCGTCGATCCAGGCGGCGATGAGGCGGAGTTCCTCGGGGGAGAGGGGCGGGCCGTTGAGCGGCATGCGGGGCTGCAGGTCGCCGCGGAGGATTTTGAGGAGCGGGCTTTCGGCGGTGCGGCCGGGCAGGACGGCGGCGCCGAAGCGTTTGCCGCCGGCGATGACGGACTTCGCCGAGGCGACGTTGAAACCGGACTTGATG
>CAYMTH010001041.1:0-1816 GCA_964393235.1 uncultured Solibacteraceae bacterium
GTTCATCGTCGATGCCGCCGCCGAGGTACGTTGAAAACACCGCCCGGTCCCCGGCCGGCGCGATCTTCGTCACGAAACCGTTGCCGGCGATCGGCGAACGGTTCGACGTCTGGAACGCCCCGGGAGTGAAAGGGAAGTTATCGCTGATCGCGTATCCGGCGATATAGAGGTTTCCATCGGCGTCGATCGTGCACGAGTTTGCGCGGTCGTTGTAATTGCCGCCGTAGTAACTCGCATACACCAACGCGGTCCCGGTCGGGTTCAGTTTCCCGAACACCACGTCCAGGCCGGATTGCCCGCCCTTGTTATCGGCCTGAATCGGGTTTCGCACCGGGAAGTTCGTCGACGCGGTCGCCCCGCAGAAGTAGACCGATCCCTGCGAGTCCACCGCGATGTCGTTGATCAGGTCCCGGTCCCGGCCGCCCAGCAGCGTCGAGTACAGCAGCGCGCCCGACGGGCTGAACTTCGAGATGAACGCATCCAGGTTCCCGCCCGCCGCCGACTGCAGGACGCCGTTGGTCACCGTGAAGTTCGTCGAACCCGTCGACCCCGCCAGGTAGATATTGCCGGCCGCGTCAACCGCCATCGCCGCCGGCGTCTCCGTGTTGTTCCCGCCCAGGTAGGTGACGTAGGTTAGCGCCGGGTCGATCATCAGCGCCTTCGCCCGGTCGTACCCGCCGAGCGTGAACGCCACCTCGCTCCCGGCCACCCGGAACGCCGCGCTCACCATCCGCTCGCCCGGTTGCCACGCCACGGGGCGGGGAAGCGTCAGGTCCCCGGCCGGCGTGTCGATCCGCAGATCCCCGTTGGCCAGCAGCCGCGGCCGGTGGCCCGGAAAAGAAAATCGCGCCCGGGACGAGTCCGCGCCGGGCTGTAACTCAAAATCGAACTCCGCCAGGCCGCGCCGCGCATGAAAAACCAGGTCCATTCCCGGATAAATGCCCGCAATCCGCACCTGCTCAAAATGATCGGCCCGCCGCGCCGGGGCATTTCCCAGCAAAAAAGTGGTGTAGGACGGCCGCTGGTTCTCTCCGCGCACGCGCGTCCAGTCCGCGCCCGGAAAACGCATCGGAACTGCCGCCGTCCGCGACGCCTCCCCCCGCGGACGCCGCGTCAACCAGACCTTTGCGCCGTCCCGCGTAATCTCCAGGGTTCCTCGCGCGTCGCGCGCCAGAAACAGAACCGAACGGTCCGCTTGTCCGGCATTGATTTCAAATACAGGCTGCGGGCCGGAAAATCGTTGGAGTTGCGGCTTTGTCGCTCCCCAAAAAGGGCCCGCGGACAAAGTTAGGATTATGGCAAATAAATGTTTCATAAATACGGGTCCTAGAGGAATACCATCCGTATTTCCGGGAGTCAAGGGAGGGCTAAAGATGGAGGCGCGAACTGTCGATAGTCAGGACATGCCGGGATCCTACCGCGCCGACCGAATCCAAGCCCTCCTCGCCGCCCAGAACGCCGACGGCGGCTGGGGCTACTTTGCCGGGAAACGATCCTGGCTCGAACCCACCGTATACAGCCTGATCGCGCTCCACGGCCAGATGGATACCCCGCAATGGAAGAAGGGTTGGGAACTCGTTCGCGGCTGGCAGCGCCCCGACGGCTCCTGGCGCCCGAACGCGAGCGTCGAGGAGTCCCACTGGTCCACCGCTCTCGCCGTCACGCTCCATTCGGTTCGCAAACAGTTCGACGCCCACTTCGAGCGAGGCGTCCGGTGGCTGCTCGACCAGCGCGGGGAAGAAAGTACTAACCTCTCGCGCTTCCTCGGCCTATTTGTCACCAACCACGTCGGTCATGACCGTAAGTTCGCCGGTTG
>CAYMTH010001042.1:0-1814 GCA_964393235.1 uncultured Solibacteraceae bacterium
GCCGCTACCGCTGCCTCATCACCGCCCAGTGGAACCTCGCCGCCCTCAACGAAGCGGCCAAACCCACCAACTTGCAGCCCGAAATACACGAACTATCCGTGGTCACCGGCGCCGGCCGCACCCTCCACACCGGCGACAAACTCGCCCTCGTCTACAACCGCGAAATCGCGAACCTGCAGAAATCCATCGCCGGCCTCGAACGCCGCCTGAAGTTCATCCACGCCAACTTCAACGCCCCCGTCACCGAAGCGGCCGAGCGTCCCGAAGACGCCTGGCTCCAGCCGGAGCCGGAACCCGAAGAACGAACCCAGCCCGAATCCGAACCGCCCGTTGAAAACACAGAGGTTACGCCCCAACAGCCGCAAAAACCGGCCAAGGAACCGCTCGTCATCTACGAAAACGATCCCAGGGTCATCCAGGCCTACCGCACGCTTTGCCCGGACCGCGAGATCGTCGTCATGCCCTCCGGCCCCGACGGTGCCGCGCCTCTCGAAAATCCCCGCAAAGCCGCCTGAAGCCGCCAAAACGAACCCAACCGCGAGCCCCGGTCTTGCCCGCAAAGCATCGCCGCCCGGCCCGCCCCGATCTTTGACAATTTGCCAACCACAAGCGCCTCCGGGGACCCCACACCCGGGTGCCGGGCCCCACGCGCCCGGCGCCCCGGACAATTCCCAGGGGACGTGCTACCAGGATTTATCTGTATTCGTTCTGCGCCAATTTAGTTCTATCGCTACTTATCGACGACAGACCATCGCTCGGCAGCACGGGCAGTGAGCAGGATTGCATATTGGCCGAATCGGCCATAACCGGCGGGGGGCATTCCTGGTTGAAAAGTTTTGCGATCCTGTTCGGTGTCAAGGATCGTCAGAACGCCCACCAAACGGAATTTGATGCGAATCCGCTCCCCACCTGGCTTGGATCGCACCCTGTACACCTCCTCGGCAAGCCTCTGCATTGAGATGCATCTAGGACACCCAGCAACAATCTCGCGGCTCAACTCTCCCTCTTCGCCCTTAATCCAAATAGCCCGTGGGTATTTAAATCCATTGATAATTATCGGTTCGGCACAATCACCCCTCAAAGCCCCATCTGCACCGACCGTTCCTTCAACAACAATCATCCTCCCTGCCAGTTTGTACATAGCCTCCGCTGTATCACACACCGAGAGTGGAGGCGGAAGTGAACTTTGCGCAGATATCATTAGCCCGCAAGCAGCAATCATCACCAGGAAACGCATCTTCAGATTCCACACTTCTTTCGTATAATCTCGCGGTTCCCAGATAATTCCCAGGGGACGTGCTACCAGGATTTATCCGATAGTTTCCACACGAATCCGCTGAAACCTGCCGCGTCCGGGCATCTCCCGCCAAGCTCATCACACTACCTCCCACGAGCCGCGTAACCACGATTTCCCCGATAAACCCAACGCGACCGCGCCCCCGCCGTCACATGTCACGGTCTCGCCCCGCTCATCCGATCGAGCCCGTCTTTTGACCACATATTGACCAGCATCGCTTGGAATCTCATGGCACGCAAAAACGTGGCATCCCCTGGAGATCCAACTTGCGCGATCACGAAAATCGCCGCCACCTGGTCATCCGGAACCATCGGGCGATCCAGCGCCTCGACAAGTGCGCGACAGGCCGGCGCGCCGATTCCAATCAACGCATTGAGCGCCGGATATTGATTCCGGATGGCGGCAGCGCCCTTCATCCACGGATTTAGATCGCGCCACCGGGCCAATCGCATATTCCGAATCAAAAACGGAACGCCTTCCACCGCCTTCAGGTGCGCAAAGGCCTCAATCAGGCCCA
>CAYMTH010001043.1:0-1811 GCA_964393235.1 uncultured Solibacteraceae bacterium
CTCTATTTTCGATAACGCCTTTTAGATCAATCCGTTCCGGGGATCCATCCGTTCGCGAATCGAGCGTTTTGCACTTGCGCGTGTTTCACAATGCGGGCAGGAGGTTGCAAATTCCCTATGGGTAAATTCAAGCGTTCCCGCGCCGAGCAGGCGCGCATCAACGGGGCCATGTCCAATGGCCCGAAAACCGTGGAGGGCCGTCTCCGCATCTCCGAGGCCAACACCAAACATGGCCTCTACGCCGTCAACGCTACCGTGCTGGAAATCGAGTCGAACGAAGCTTTCGACTTCTACCGTGCCGCCGCCGTGCGGCAGCTCAAGCCCCGCACGCCCTTCGAACTCCAGTACGTCGAAGAGATCGCCGACATCACCTGGCGCATCATCCGCCTCCGCGGGGTCTCCACCCAGGCGCTCAATAAAGGGATCCACCAGATCCGCCGCACCTCGACGGGGCCGCTCACTGCCCCCGCCGCCATCACGGAGGTCGAACTCGCCGGGTCCCACCAGAACGGTGCCCAGACGAACCTGCAGCGCCGCGTCTCCGGACTCATCCGCGACCGCCAGGCTCTCCTCCGCGAACTCCGCTGGGTCCAGCAGACCGAAGTTCACGGGGCACAACAGATGCAATTGCATACCGTGCCCGCCCCCCGGGTCACCCCCGACGACCCGCCGCAACCCCAACCCCAACCCTAGCCGAACAAAGTCCGACCGGCCCCGCCCCCCGGGCGCGGGGCCGGCCGCAATTCACGGGATAACCCAAAAGGTGTTGAAAACAAAGGGCCGACGCGAGGGATAACCCAACGAAACCCAACCGGACCTACCCCGCGATCGCCCGCCGGTACCGCTCCGCCGACCGCGCCACCGCCCCCTTGGCGTCCCCGATCACCTGCCGCCCGAACGCCCCGTACAGCCGGTCATAGGCGAGCGGTTCCAGCGACCGCAGAATCCCCTCCAGCTCCGCCGCCGAAAACGGCACCAGGTTCGGATACGACCACATAAAGGAGACCCACCGCTGGTCCATGCACACCTGCGGCTGATCCCCCGCGAACAGCAGCCCCCGGTCCCAGTGCGCCACCGCGTACCCGTCGAAGTGCCCGCCGGACCGCACCAGCTTCACCCCTCCGAACAGCGGCAACTCGTCCCCCTCCCAGAGTTCCAATCGTCCCGGCCGCTCCTGCACCCACGCTTCGTCGGAAGCGTGCACATAAACCGGCGCCCCGAACGCCTCGCCCCACGCCGCCATCGCCGAGTAATAGTGCGGGTGCGACATCGCAATCGCCCGCAATCCGCCCCGCGCTTCGACGAACGCCCGCGTCTCGTCATCGAGCAGCGTCACGCAGTCCCACAGCAGGTTCCCCTCCGCCGTCTCCAGCAGAAACGCCCGCTGCCCGATCGCGAACTGCGGCGCGGTCTGAATCGACCAAACCCCCGGCTCGAGTTCCGTGAAGACGTTCCGCCGTCCGCTCGCCGCCAGTTCTTCCATGGTGGTCCACTTCTGCCCCTCGAGCCCGATGTACTGCCGCGGGTCCTCGCAAATGGGGCAGCTCGCCGGCGCCGTCTCGCCCGCCTCCGTCCGCACCCCGCAAGTCGCGCAAATCCAATTCGTCATTCCCATACCCCTACCACGCGTGCCCCCGCCCTCCGTCTGGGTCAAAATAGTCCCATGCTCCCCCGCCTCTCCGAGCTCCCCACCCCTGCCCTTGTCGTCGACCTCGATCTCCTCGAGGCCAACATCGCCGCCATGCAGAACGCCGTCAACGCCGCCGGCAAACAGCTCCGCCCCCACGCCCAGGCCCACCACCGCCCCGCCA
>CAYMTH010001044.1:0-1807 GCA_964393235.1 uncultured Solibacteraceae bacterium
GCGTCGCGGATATGCTGAAAGGGTGCCGCGCCTGCTCGCCCTTTTCCTGCTTTTGTGTCCCGTGTTGTCCGCCCAGACGGCGGCCTCCACCGCGACGCTCCAGGGCGCTGTGCGCGACCGTTCCGGCGCCTTCGTGCCCGGCGCCGCGGTCACCGCCCGCAACGACGAAACCGGCGCCGAACGCCGCACCGCCACCAACGCCGAAGGCCAGTACACGCTGCGCGGCCTGCCGCCCGGCGAGTACGAACTGCGCGTCGAAGCCGCCGGCTTCGCCTCCGTCAAAACCGGCGAGTTCCCGCTTTCGGTGGGCCAGACGCTCCGCCGCGATATCGAACTGGCGCCCGCCGGCGTGACCGATCGCATCGAGGTCAACGAAACCCCCGAAGCCGTCGACATGACCGCCTCTTCGGCCTCGGTCGCCATGGGCAACGAGCGCATCGAAGAGGCCCCGGCCCGCAGCCGCAACTATCTCAATTTCGTACTCGCCGCCCCCGCCGTAGCGCCCTCGGCCGGCACGAGTTCGCAGCGCACGATGACCGGCACGCGCACCGCCCTCGGCGACAGCGGCTTCACCTCCGGCGGCATGCGCGCGCGCAACAACGCGATCCTGATCGACGGCATGGACAACCGCGACGAAACCACCGGCGGCAACCGCGTCGCCGTCGGGCTCGAGATGGTGCAGGAGTTCCGCGTGGCCACATCCGAATTCGGCGCCGAACTCGGAGGCGCCGCCGGCGGCCTGCTCAACATGGTGACGCGTTCGGGCGTCAACACATGGCACGGCGACGCGACGTTCTTCGCGCAGAACGAAATCACCAACGCCCGACGCAGCGAGGTCCGCGCCGCCGAACGCCCGCGCTTCCGCCGCTACCAGCCGGGCGTGAGCGCGCTCGGGCCCCTCCGCCCGGACCGCACCTTCATCGCCGGCGCCGTCGAATACGAAGGCGAGTCGGCCGACGAGTGGTCGAACCTCCCCATTCCGGTCCCGGGCTTTTCCCCCGAACTCTACCCGACCAGCACGCGCGGCGTCGAACTCTCCACCAAGTTCAATCACCAGTTCGACGCCCGGAACGCCTTCGCCGCGCGCTACGCCTTTTCCCGCGGCCGCACCGTCGGCGAAGTGCAGGGTCCGGACAACTTCGCGCACCGCTCGGCGCAAGGCGGCAGCCTCACCGCGGACCATTCGCTGGTCGCCAACTACCTGCGCGTCCTCACGCCCGCCGTCGTCAACGACGTGCGCATCCAGTTCGCCCAGCGCCGCATGGAACTCACTCCGAACGGCGCCGGCCCGCTGCTCGAGATCCCCGGCGTCCTGAGCGCGGGCACCTTCCCCCGCTTCGACTCCCGCCGCACCGAGCGCCACTTCCAGTTCATCGACTCCTTCAGCGCGGCCATCGGCGCGCACCGCCTCAGCCTCGGCGCCGACGCCCACCGCGTCACGCTCGACGCCGACATGCGCCACCGCTACGCCGGCATCTTCGTCTTCCCCACCGTCGCCGATTTCCTCGCCGGCCGGCCCGATCTCTACTTCCGCGCCTTCGGCGATCCGCGCATCCGCATGTCGACGCTGCCGGTCGGCCTCTGGATCCAGGACCGCTGGCAGCTGCATCCGCGCCTGCTGCTCGAACTCGGCGGCCGCTTCGACCGCCAGCGCATGCCCGCCGGCCTCTCGCCGAGCTCGAACAACTTCGCCCCGCGCGCCGGCCTCGCCTGGCGCCCCAGCGCCCGGCGCCCGCTCGTCATCCGCTCCGGCTTCGGGCTTTTCTACGACCGCTACCCGCTCGCGTGGTTGAACGACGCGATGCAG
>CAYMTH010001045.1:0-1804 GCA_964393235.1 uncultured Solibacteraceae bacterium
AACCTGCAGCGACACCAGGTACCCCCACGCCACCAACGCCCCCACCACCCCCGGCGACGCCCCCTGTACGGCCACCCCCCCCCCGGCGACCACGCCCGCGCCATGGCCCGCCATCGAAGCCCGCAGCCCCGCCCGCATCAACGCCGCCATCCCGCGCCAATCCATACTCTAAGATAGTAGACCGATGTACCTCCCCCCGGAAGCCACCGCCATCTTCGCCGGCCTCGGCATCGCCCTCGCCACCGCCTCCGGCATCGGCTACATCCTCGCCCGCCGCGCCTGGAACGAGGCCGCCGCCCGCACGGTGGAAAACCTCAACGCCCGCATCCGCGCCTGGTGGGTCATGATCGCCGTCTCGGCCCTCGTCCTTGCCGCCGGCAACACCGCCATTGTCTCCCTGTTCGGCCTGCTCTCTTTCCTCGCCCTCCGCGAATTCGTCTCCCAAACTCCGGTCCGCCGCGCCGACCACGTCGCCCTCTTCGTCTCCTTCTTCCTCGCTCTCCCGGCCCAATACGCGCTCATCGGCGCCAACTGGTACGGGCTGTTCGCTATCTTTATCCCCGTCTACGCCTTCGTCACCCTGCCCATCCTCTCGGTCCTGTTCGCCGATGCCCAGCGCTTCCTCCAGCGAACGGCGGAAACCCAGTGGGGCCTCATGATCTGTGTCTATTGCCTCTCCCACGTCCCGGCCCTGCTCACCCTCCGCATCCCCGGCTACGATGGCCGCGGTCCGCTGCTGGTCGTCTTCCTGATGCTGATCGCGCAATCGAGCGACGTGCTCCAATACATCTGGGGCAAGCTCCTCGGCCGGCACAAGGTCGCGCCCCGGCTGTCGCCCGCCAAGACCGTGGAGGGCCTGCTCGGGGGCGTCCTCAGCGCGACGCTGCTCGGCGCCGCCCTCTGGCGCATCACCCCGTTCACCCCCCTCGAGGCGGCGGCCATGGCCTTCCTCGTCACGGTCGTCGGCTTCCTCGGGGGCCTCGTCATGTCGGCCATCAAGCGCGACCGCGGCATCAAGGACTGGGGGCAACTCCTCGAAGGGCACGGCGGCATGCTCGACCGTCTCGATTCCGTCTGCTTCTCCGCGCCGATCTTCTTCCACGTCACCCGCTACTTCTTCGCCCTGTAGAATGAGGGGGCCATGTCGAACCTTCTCCTGAAGTGGATCCTCGGCGCCGCCGCGCTCTTCGTCGTCGCTTATTTTGTGCCCGGCGTGACCGTGTCCGGCATCACCTCCGCCCTCATGGCCGCCGCGGCCATCGGTCTCATCAACGCCACCCTCGGCGCGGTGATCAAGTTCTTCGCCTTCCCCCTGCGGGTTCTGACGCTGGGCCTGTTCTCGCTGGTGATCAACGCGTTGATGCTCTGGATCGCCGCCGTCCTCGTCCCCGGATTCCACGTCAGCGGCTTCCTCGCGGCGTTCTTCGGGTCGATCGTCCTGAGCCTGGTGACGATGGTAGGCGGCTGGTTCCTCCCCGACTCCGACGAAAAGAAGTCCTGACGCCGGGCCGTTAGTCCCGCGTCTTCACCCGCTCCCGCCATCGCGCCCACTCGCGCAGACGCTCCAGCAGCGCTTCCTTGATCACCACCCCGGGCCTCGCCTCCCGCAACCGTGCTACCGCCTCTTCGACCGATCCGGCCCGCCACGCCGCCACCATCCACGCCACGGCCGCAGCCGCGCTGCGCGAATACCCGAGCGCGCAGCAGACCAGCGTCGGCCGCCGGTCCCGTAACTCTTCGATCGCCCGCACCGCCGCCTCGATCTGCTCCAACGACGGCAACGCCAGGTCCAGCATCGGCGCCC
>CAYMTH010001046.1:0-1801 GCA_964393235.1 uncultured Solibacteraceae bacterium
CGCCTTCGAGCGTGCCTTTGGTGACGGTGAGGATCTTGGCGTTCTTGATCAGGATCGGAGCGGCGCCGGACTGCGCGGCGAGGGGCGCGAGGGCGAGGCCGCCGAGGAAGTGGCGACGATTCATTATTCGGGTCTCCCGGGAGCCGGCGCGGGCTCGAACTTTTTGCCGTCGACGAAGACGTATTTGACTTGGGACTTGTCGGCGAGCCAGTCGCCGTCGGTGACGAAGAGGTTGGCGATTTTGCCCGGTTCGAGGGAACCGAGGCGGTCGTCGAGGCCGTAGATGCGGGCGGCGTCGAGGGTAAGGGCGCGGAGGGCGTCCTCATTGGCGAGTCCGGCGTCGACGGCCTTCTTCACGGCTTTTTTCACGTCGGCGAGGCGTTCCAGGCCACCGGAGTAGAAGGCGAAACGGACGCCGGCTTTGGCGAGCGCGGCGGGGCCGGAGGGGGCGAGTTCGCGGGCTTCGAGGGTGCGGAGGGAGTCGAGTTGCTCGGGGTCGGCTTCGCGGTCGCGCTCGGGCCAGCGGAGGTTGACGAGGATGGGGACGCCGGCGGCTTTGAGAGAGTCGGCGGCGCGCCAGGACTCGAGGCCGCCGTAGAGGACGAAGGGCGATTTGAGTTCGCGGGCGAAGCGGATGACGCGGTCGATTTCGACCTTGCGGTTGGCGGGGAGGAGTAGGCGCGGGGATTCGATGACGCCTTCGAGGGCGCGGTCGTAGGCGGGGCGCTGGAGGCCGCGGGGGTTCTGCGCGTACATGGCCTTGGCGGCCTTGTACTGATCGACGTCGAGGAAGATCTGGCGGACGTAGGCGAACGAACCCATCAGCGAACCGGGGAAGCTGGAGTAGCCGCGCGGGGTAAGGGAGATGTACTGGCCGACGGGCGAGGCGACGACCATGTCGCCGGCCTTGCCGCCGGTGAGGTTGACGGCCGAGCCCTGGCCGGCGAAGATGCCGGTGGTGGGGAAGACAACGGCGGTGGTGAAGCCGGCGCTGCGGGCGGCGGTAAGGTTGGCGTCGCCGGCCTGAAGGAGGTCGGCGGCCTTGAGCCAGCTGGTGTTGGCGGGGCGCTCTTCGGGGCCGCCGTCGTCCTGGAATTGAATGTTGGCGGGTTCGTCACCGCCACCGCCGCGGCGGCCGGTGGGCGCGGGGGCGGCGCCGGGACGGGCGGGGGCTTCGGGAACGGCGACGCCCCAGCGGCAGAGCGGATCGATGAGGCCGGGGTAGACGTGGAGGCCTTTGGCGTCGATGGTCCAGGCGCCGGCGGGGACGGCGACGTTGGCGCCGACGGCTTCGATGAGGCCGTTGCGGAGGAGGATGGTGCCGTTGGGGATGGGCGGGCCGGAGGCGGGATGGAGGGTCGCGTTTTGAATCGCGTAGAGGTCAGGCGAGCCGGTTTGCGACAGGGCAATCGCGCCCGCCGCAGCGAAGATAACCGTGCGGCGTTTCATTATTCATCATGGTAACAAGCGGGCGCGGGCGCCTGCGGCGGCGACTTCGAGGGCCGGGAAGATGGGGCTGGCGGGGTCGAACTTCGTGATCTGTTGCTTCTTCCATCTGGCCGGATTGGCGAGGAAGGGGGTGAGGTAGCGGATGGCGTCACGGATTGAGCCGGAGCCGTTGGACTTGTAGTCCCAGATGTCGACGCGGTCGCGGGCGGCGAGCGTGGCGACGACGGCCCAGCCGTCGAGGTTCATGGCGGAGTAGGAGAGCGAGCGGGTGCGGGCCGCTTCTTCGGGCCAGGAGCCGTCGGCGCGGATCTGGCCGGGGATCATTTTGTCGTGGATCTGGCGGTAGACTTTG
>CAYMTH010001047.1:0-1798 GCA_964393235.1 uncultured Solibacteraceae bacterium
GACGGGGGAGGGGGAATCCGTAAGACGTGGTCGGAGAAATCTGGCTTCCAGGTACTGTGGAACAGCTGTGGAAAAGTGGCGCTGCGTGGGGCGGGGCGGCGGGGGATTTTGCGCAGTTTGGGCGTGTTTTGGGGGAGGGGAAATCCGGGTCGGGGAAATCTGGCTTCCAGGTAGTGTGGAAAAGGTGTGGAAAAGGGGGAGGTTGGATAGAATTTGGGGGTGATGAAACTAGCGGTGGTCTTGATGGCGGGCGTGGCGTTTGGCGCCGAGGTGCGGCTGGCCGGGCCGTGGGCCGTCGAGGTCGTCCACGGGGAGCGGAAAACCGTCGTCGAGATTGCACGGCCGGAAATCGACCGCGTTGTCTCCGAACGCTATCAGCGGCTGCCGGAGTTTAACTTCAAAACTACCGCCGGGTGGACCAAGGGACAACGGCTGGCCGGCGTCATCGCCGAGGAGTGTACCGTGCAGGGGGCGCTCGATCCGGCCTCGCTCGTCGTGCGGGCGGGAGACGAGGTCATGCGGAAGGGCGTCGATTATGAGGCCGACCTGGCCGCCGGGACCGTCGGGCGCGTGCCGGGGAGTAGGATCAGGGAGGGGCAGGCCGTCGTCGTCAGCTACCGGGTGGCGAAACAGCGGCTCGATTCGATCGTCGCCGGGGCGGACGGAAAGATTTTCGTGCGGGCCGGGCGGACGCATGTGGCGACACCGGCCGTGCCGGACCTGCAGCCCGGGGAAAGGCGGATCGCCAATGTGCACGTCGAGGGATTCGGGGAGAAGTTGAGCGAAGATGCCCTGTATCCGGTGCTGGAGAGCGCCTATCCGGAGGTGAGCGGGACGCCGGTGGCCCGGGAACGGCTGCCGAAGACGTGGGCGAAGCTCGAGTCCGGCGAACCGCTGCGGATTCTGGCCTGGGGGGATAGTGTTACCACCTACAACCGGTGGCAGTCGATGTTCGTGGAACGGCTGCGGGCCCGGTTCCCGAAAGCGAAGATCGAGCTGGTCACCGAGGCGTGGGGTGGACGGAATACGGGCTCGTACTTGAAAGAGCCGCCGGGGAGCGAGCACAACTACAAGGAGAAAGTCCTGGGGGCGAAGCCGGATCTGGTGATCTCGGAGTTTGTGAACGACGCGGGTTTGAAGGAAGACCAGGTGGAGGCGCGGTACGCGCAACTGCTGGCGGATTTCCGGGGGATCGGGGCGGAGTGGATCATTCTGACACCGCACTACATCCGGCTGGACTGGATGGGGCTGACGCGGCAGAAGGAGATCGACGAGGACCCGCGGCCGTATGTGAAGGGCGTGCGCGCGTTCGCCGAGAAGCACGGGGTGGCGGTGGCGGAGGGATCGAAGCGATACGGACGGCTGTGGCGGCAGGGGATTCCGTTTTTGACGCTGATGGAGAACAACATCAACCATCCGAACGTCTACGGGCAGTTCGCGGACGCTGTACTGTCGCTGTTTCAGTAGTTTCTATCGCGCATCCCGAAGCACGGTACACTAGTCGGGTTTCGGGATGCGTGTAACTGAGAGTTGGAAGGCGGATTTGCGGGCCGGGGCGCTGGTAGCGCTAATGGCCTTGCCGTTGTGTCTGGGAATTGCAATGGCGAGCGGGTACCCGATGGGGGCGGGGGTTGTGACGGCGGTGGTGGGGGGGGGTGCTGGGGGCACGCGGGGGGGCGGGGCCGCGGCAGGACGGGGCGTGCCCCGAGGCGCTCCTGCACTGCAACGCGGCGGGCATCGCGCAGGTCCCCCCTCAGCGCCGTGACATCGCCCGCGCCCTTCCCCGCACGCCGGGCCA
>CAYMTH010001048.1:0-1797 GCA_964393235.1 uncultured Solibacteraceae bacterium
GAACACCGGCGTCTATCAAACCACCATCGGCGCCCACAACCATCGCAGCCATCGCAAGGACGGCTATACCCTGCCCGACGGCGTCCGCCTCGTCTCCCACCGCCTCCGCGACGCCGGCTACTTCACCGCCAACGTCACCCAGATCACCCCCACCCTCCGCGCCTCCGGCAAGACGGATTTCAACTTCCAGGTCGACAAACCCTTCGACGGCACCCACTGGCGCCAGCGCGCCCAGGGCCAGCCCTTCTACGCCCAGGTCAACTTCACCGCTCCCCACAAAGGGCCCCAGTGGCCCCTCGCCCGCAAACAGCCCAAACTCATCGACCCCGCCAAAGTCGAAGTCCCTCCCTACTACCCCGACCACCCCGTCGTCCGCGACGAGATCGCCAACTACCTCGATGCCGTCAACCTCTGGGACACGCAAGTCGGCGTCCTCCTCGACGAGCTCAAGAAGGACGGCCTCCTCGACAACACCGTCATCTTCGTTTTCGGCGACAACGGCCGCTGCCTCCTCCGCGGCAAACAGTGGCTCTACGACCCCGGCACCCATGTGCCCTTGATCGTCCGCTGGCCCGGCAAACTCAAGCCCGGCACCGTCCGCCGCGACCCGGTCATCTCCCTCGACATCGTCGCCGCCACCCTCGACGCCGCCGGCCTCCCCCACCCCAAGCCCTTCCACGGCCAGTCCCTGTTCAAGGACGCCAAACCCCGCACCGAAATCTTCACCGCCCGCGACCGCTGCGACATGACCGTCGACCGTATCCGCGCCGTCCGCGACGCCCGCTACAAGCTCATCCACAACTACTACCCCGACCGCTCCTACGCGCAGTTCAACGAGTACATCAAGAACAGCTACCCCACCCTCACCGTCCTGCAGAACCTCCACAAAGAGGGCAAGTTGAACCCCGTCCAGGCCCGCTGGCTCGCCCCCAAGCGCCCCGAATGGGAGCTCTACGACCACCAGGCCGACCCTCACGAAATCAACAACCTCATGGGCAAGCCCGAGCACCAGGCCGCCTTCGAACGCCTCAAACGCCGCCTCGGCGACTGGATCGAGGAGACCGGCGACTTCGGCCGCAAACCCGAATCGGAAGCCGACATCGCCCGCGAAGAACCGCGCTGGAACCTGAAGGGGTAAAATCAGAACGTCCCCATGTCCTTCATCCACGACGATTTCCTCCTCCAGACCCCGGCCGCGCGCGAACTCTTCCATACCTACGCCAAGGAAGAGCCCATCCTCGACTACCACTGCCACCTGCCCCCGCAGGACGTCGCCGCCAACCGCCGCTTCCGCAACCTCCACGAAATCTGGCTCGAAGGCGATCACTACAAGTGGCGCGCCATGCGCGCCAACGGCGTCCCGGAAGAACTCATCACCGGCTCCGCCAGCCCCTACGACAAGTTCGTCGCCTGGGCCAAAACCGTCCCCTACACCCTCCGCAACCCCCTCTACCACTGGACCCACCTCGAACTGAAGCGCTACTTCGGCATCGACGAGATCCTCAACGGCGATACCGCCGACTCCATCTGGAACCGCGCCAACGAACTCCTCGCCACCGACGAACTCTCCGCCAAGGGCATCCTCGGCAAGTTCAAGGTGCGCGCCCTCTGCACCACCGACGACCCCGTCGATTCCCTCGCCGAACACGCCCAAATCGCCGCCTCCGGCCTCGCCACCAAAGTCCTCCCCGCCTACCGCCCCGATAAGGCCCTCACCGTCCACGACCCGGCCACCTTCAACGCCTGGACCGCCCGCCTCGAGGCCTCGTCCAACACCGCCATCCACGGCTTCCAGAC
>CAYMTH010001049.1:0-1794 GCA_964393235.1 uncultured Solibacteraceae bacterium
GCCGTCGCCGGTGAAGTAGGAGACGCGGTCACCGGCGGCGTTGGCGGAGGCCCAGGTGGTGGATTCGAGGCGGGTGGGCCAGAGGTCGCGGCCGGAGGCGAGGTCGACGGCGAAGAGGGCGCCGACGGAGTTGACGAAGTAGGCGCGTTTGGCGGTGACGAGGGGGGAACTGAAGCCGTTGGTGGCGGTTTTGGCCTTCCAGAGGGCGGTTTTGGGCTGTTCGAGGGAGAAGGCCCAGGTGCCGCCTTTGGCATTGGAGGGGGTAACGACGACGCCGTTGCGGACGGAGAGGGAGGGGATGGCGCTTTCGCGGGAGAAGGTCCGGAGGTCTTCCCAGAGGAGGGCGCCGGAATCGGGGTTGTAGGCGGCGACGCCGCCGGTGCGCTGGACGAGGAGGAGTTCGCGGTCCTGGTGGCGGGTCAGGACGGGGGTGGTCCAGCCGCCTTCGGGGCCGAAATCGACGCGCCATCTGGTGGCGCCGGAGCGTTTGTCGAGCGCGACGAGGTAGGAGGGGCCGACGTGGTTAACGAAAACGAAGAGAGTGGACGCGGACTGGCGGGGGGAACTGCCGAAGTCGTGGCCGTTCTGGATGGGGGCGAACTCGGCATTGAAGTTCTTTTTCCAGAGCAGTTCGCCGGAGAGGGAGAGGGCGAAGGCGTCCCCGGAATCGAAGACGGCGTAGAGGGCGTTGTCGTCGAGGGCGGGCGTGGGGGCGGCGCGGGCCGTGCGGTCGCCGGCCTCCTGGGGGCGGGAGGAGGGGAAGGACTTGCGCCATTTTTCCTTGCCGGAGGCGGCGTCGAGGCAGAGGACGACGAGGGATTCTTTTTTGGCGCCTTCGACGGCGGTGAGGTAGATGGCGCCGTTGGCGGTAACGGGGGTGGACTGGCCGAAGCCGGGGAGATCGACGGCCCAGGCGAAGTTATGACGTTCGGACCAATGGAGGGGGAGGTTGCGGGCTTCGGTGACGGAGTCGCCGGAGCCGCGGAAGCCGGACCAGCGGTTGGGGGGTTCGGCGGCGGGGAGGGAGAGGAGAGAAAGGAGGGCGAGGGCGGCCGTCTTGTTCCTACTGCTTTCTCAGTATCACCATGGGACAGAGGTCTGTCAAGGATCGATATGAGGCTGGGGGAGGCAGTCCGGGCAGTAGCCGTAGAGGGTGAGGATGTGGCCGCGGGCGACGAAGCCGCGGGGGAGGAGAGATTCGAGATCACTGGGGCAGCAGTGGACGGGGAGTACGCGGCGGCAGCGGTGGCAGAGGAAGTGGTGGTGATGGGAGAGGCCGCTGCGTTCATAGCGGCAGGGTTGTCCGGGGAGGTGAACGGCTTCGATCCAGCCGGATTCGAGGAGGAAGGCGACGTGGCGGTAGACGGTGGCGAGGCCGATACCGGGGCGAAGGGGGCGGAGGAGGTCGAGGATTTCGGGGATAGAGAGAGGGGTAGGGTGGCGATCGAAGAGGTCGCGGAGGATCTCGAACTGGCGGGTTTTGCGATGGGAGGGGGTTGCCTCGGCCATGTTGATATCGCGCTCTCAGTATACGCTAAAGCGACAGGCGGGTGGGGTGGGTTGAAAATCCGGAAGAAGAGGCTTGCACTCGTTTTGATATCGCTCTATCATTCTCATATCGAGAAGGAGGCAGGTTGCACATCAGCGAGGGATTCCTGAGTTGGGAGCACGCGGCGGCGTGGACGGCGGTTTCGCTGCCGTTCCTGGTGGACAGCACACGGGAGACGGCGCGGCGGGTGGGGGAGGACGGGGAGGCGCGGCCGGGCATCCGGGTGACCGAGATCCCGCCCCGGG
>CAYMTH010001050.1:0-1790 GCA_964393235.1 uncultured Solibacteraceae bacterium
CCCCGCGACTTCGGCCTGAAGCGGGCGTCTCTCGAAACCCTCCGCGGCGGCGACCGTTTCGCCAACGCCGCGATCACGCGCGAGATCCTGGGTGGCATCACCGGCCCCAAGCGCGACATCGTAGTCATGAACGCCGCCGCCGGCCTCCTGGTCGCCGGCGCCGCCGCGACGCTCGACGAAGCGGTCGCGAAGGCATCGGATTCGATCCAGACCGGCGCCGCCCTCGCCAAGCTCGAAGCGCTGGTCGCCTTCACCAATGCCTGACCGCCCACCGCCCCCCACCCATGCCTAGCGTCTACGATCTAAAACCACGCTTCCAGGCTCTCCTCCGCCCTCTCGTTGGCCGGCTCGCTGCCATCGGGGTCACACCCAACCAAATCACCCTCCTCACCTGCGCCATCTCCATCGCCCTCGGCCTCGCCCTCTGGCGCAAGCCAATATGGCCCCTCCTCCCCATCTGGCTCTTCCTCCGCATGGCCGCGAACGCCGTCGACGGCATGCTCGCCAAAGAACACGGCCAACAAACCCGCCTCGGCGCCCTGCTCAACGAACTCACCGACCCCATCGCCGACGCCTTCCTCTTCCTCCCCTTCACCGCCCCCCTCGGCGCCCTCTGGACCGGCACGCTCGTCTTCCTCGCCACCCTCACCGAACTGACCTCCCTCACCGTCCAAACCCTGACCGGCGCCCGCCCCAACCACGGTCCCATGGGCAAAAGCGACCGCGCCCTCGTCCTCGGCGGCGCCGCCGCCTGGCTCTCCCTCGGCGGAAGCATCCATGAGGTGTTCAGCCCCCTGATGGCGCTATTGCTGGTAGCGACAGTGTACAATCGCGCCAGACAGATATGAGAACCCTCGCCGAAAGGCAGTTCCCGCTGCGGGACGGAATCCAATTGTTTTACCGGCACTGGCCCGGGCGCGCGCCCAGGGCCATCGTCCTCCTGCACCGCGGCCACGAGCACTCCGGCCGGCTGGCCCACGTCGCCGAAGAGCTCGACCTGCCCGACTTCCATATCTTCGCCTGGGACGCCCGCGCCCACGGCCGCAGCGAAGGCGTACAGGACAGCTCAGTCACTATGTCAACGTTCTCAGCCGATCTCGATGAATTTATTCGACATATCGGCACAGAACATGGCATCGCTCCGGAAGACGTCGCCGTCGTCGCCCAGAGCGTCGGCGCGGTCTTCGCGGCGGCCTGGGCGCACGACTTCGCCCCCCGCATCCGCTGCCTCGTCCTCGCCTCGCCCGCCTTCAAGGTCAAGCTCTACGTCCCGTTCGCCCGCCTCGGCTTAACCATTTGGCATCAACTGGTTGGGGACTTTTTCGTACAGAGTTACGTGAAGGGCGCCGCCCTCACCCACGATAAAGAACGCGCCGCCTCCTACGCGACCGACCCGCTCATTAAGCGGCCCATCTCCGCCCGCGTCCTGCTCGGCCTCTACCAGACCGCCAACCGCGTCATCGAGGACGCCCAAGCCATCCGCATCCCCACCCAACTCCTCCTCTCCGGCCGCGACTGGGTAGTCCACAACAAACCCCAACACGCTTTTTTTGAACGGCTTGGCACCGACGAAAAAGAAATTCATACGTTCGAAGGGTTCTTCCCCGACCCCCTCGGCGAGAAGGACCGCCACCTGCCCATCGGCAAGGCCCGCGCGTTCATCCTCCGTCACTTCGCCCGCCCCTACCAGCCCGTCGATCACCGCGCGGGGGCAACTTACGACGAGTTCGAAACGCTGCGAAAACCGCTCCCGCCCGGCCTCAAATCGCTCAATTTCGCCTCCCAGCGCG
>CAYMTH010001051.1:0-1783 GCA_964393235.1 uncultured Solibacteraceae bacterium
CGACCTCTTCGTGGCTGAGGTCGAGTTCGACGATGAGGTGCTGGAAGGCGATGGCGGTTTCGAGCGGGTTGAGGTCTTCGCGCTGGATGTTTTCGATGAGGGCGACTTCCATCACCTTGGCGTCCGAGAACTCCTGGACGACGACGGGGACGTCGGTGAGGCCGGCGATCTTAGCGGCGCGCCAGCGGCGTTCGCCGGCGATGATCTGAAACTTGTCACCCTGCCGGCGGACGATCAGGGGCTGGATGATGCCGTTGGCCTGGATGGACTGGGCGAGTTCGTCGAGCTTGGCCTGGTCAAAGACGTTGCGCGGCTGGAGCGGGTTGGGCTGCACCATCTGGATGGGCAGCTTCGTGGTCGGGGCTTCCGCCGCGGGCGCGGGCGGCGCGGCGGCGGGCGCGGCAGCCGCAGGGGTGGCCGGGCGGCCGGGGAGCAGGGAGGAGAGGCCCTTACCCAGCGCTTTGCGCGGATTCTCTGGCGCGTTGCTCATTTTCGATGATCTCCTTGGCGAGTTGCAGGTAGCAGTCGGCCCCTTTGGACTTTACGTCGTACAGCAGTACGGGTTTGCCGTGGCTGGGGGCCTCGGCGAGGCGGATATTGCGGGGGATGACGGTTTTGAAGACTTCGTCCTGGAAGAAGTCCTTCAGGTCCTGGGCGACCTGGCGGGTCAGATTCGTCCGGTCGTCGAACATGGTCAGCAGGATGCCTTCGGTTTTGACGTCGTGCTGGAAGGACTCCCGGATGCGCTCGATGGTGTCCATGAGCTGGGAGATGCCTTCGAGGGCGAAGAATTCGCACTGGATGGGGATGAGGACCGAGTCGGCGGCGACGAGAGCGTTAAGGGTTAAGAGGTCGAGGGCGGGCGGGCAATCGATGAGGATGTACCCGTATTTGTCCTTTATCTCGTTCAGGCCGCGCCGGAGGGCGGATTCGCGCTCGCCGTGTTGGATCAATTCGACGTTGATCCCGACGAGGGCGCGGTCGCCGGGCAGGAGATCGAGGCCTTCGCAGGCCGTGGCGACGATCGCCTCTTTCGCGGTCCGTTCGCCGACGAGTACGTTGTAGAGGCTGATATTTTCCGGGTCCTTGGCGATTCCGAGGCCGGTGGTGGAGTTGCCCTGCGGATCGGCGTCGACCAGCAGGACCTTGAACTCGTGCGCTGCTAGCGAGGCCGCCAGGTTGATCGCGGTGGTTGTTTTGCCAACTCCGCCCTTTTGATTTGCGATGGCGATGATTTTAGCCAAGCGTTCCGTCCTTTTCACGATGCTATCACGGCAGGTCTTCGATTCCGGCTTATGTTCCACGTGGAACAATTCCGGCAACATGTTCCACGTGGAACACTTACGACTTTGAGAGGTAGATATCCAAAACTGCGATGGCGGCCGGGGTGATCCCCGGAATGCGGGCGGCCTGACCCAGGGTAGCGGGCCGAACGCGCTCCAACTTCTCGGCAACTTCGCGGGAAAGCCCGGGAATGGAGCCGTAAACGATCGAATCCGGTACCGAGCGCCGCTCCGACTCCTTCAAACGGGAGATCTGGCGCTCCTGCTGCTCCAGGTAGCCTGCGTACTTCACCGTCGTTTCGACGGTTTCAAGAAGTCCCTGTTCGGCCGGGCTCCCAAGAATTTCCTCAATCCGGGGCTTGATGGACGACAACCGGGCCTCCGGGCGGCGCAGCCAAACCGCGAGAAGCGGGCGATCGTCCGCCGACATCCCAAGGCCCGGGAAGTCCGTAGGGTTCACGCGCGTCTCGGAAAGCCACTTCACCAAGCGGGTCTTCTGC
>CAYMTH010001052.1:0-1333 GCA_964393235.1 uncultured Solibacteraceae bacterium
GGCAGCTGCTCGGTCGGCGCCGCGGCGGCGACGAGCGCGACGGGCGGTGCCGGCACCGCGGGCGCCGGCACGTACGGCGCGGCCACCGGGGCCACCGGGGCCACGGGCGCCACAGGGGCCACGGGGGCCACCGGGGCCACGTGCGCCGCGGCGACGCGCTGCGCGTGCAGCACCTGCTCGAACGCGTCCCGGTCACGCACGTCGGGGAAGGTGAGGCGCGCCGGCAGGAGACCGTGGACGTGGAGCACGACGCCGTTGACCCCGACGAGCTCGAGGGAGGCGACGTCGGTGAGGTCGGACCGGCGAATTTCGACGCGCTCCTGCGCGGCCCAGGCGCGGGAGGCGAGCTTTTCCGGGGAGCGAACGAGGCAGCGCAGGCGGTAGCCGGCGTCGAGCAGGCGGGGGCTGAGTCTGCCGCCGATGTATCCCGTCGCGCCGACGACGGCGATGCGCTCGCCGGCCGCGGCGGGGGCTGAGCCCTGAATCGAAGCGTCCATCGAAGGACCTCGCTTTCCCATTTCGGCGACACCGCCCGGCTTCCAGGCCAGGAGCGGCGCGGAGTGGGTGCCAGTTCCAATGTACCCGCAGACGAGCCGGAGCGCACGGGGCCGGTTGCGGGCGGGGGGCGGGGTGTCAGACGAGTGCAATAAATAGGGACACTCGCGGCAGGCACCATTTTTTAGGGGTGGAGCTGGCGGTGGTAGTCGGCTGCGTCGAAGCGGCCGAGGGAGATGGCGATGAGGCCGGCGGGGCTGAAACGCCACCGCTCGAAGCCGCTGATGCGGACGGGGCGGCCGGTGCCGCCAGGGCCGGTGTTCGTGCCGGTGAGGGTCCAGTGGTAGTCGGCTTCGTTGTCGCGCACGATGAGGTCGTCCATTGCCACGCGGAGGTCGGGGAAGGCGTCCATGAACGACCGGGCCACGGCGGTGATGGCTTCGCGGCCGACGGCGGGCGGGTCGTCATTGACGGCGAGGGAGCCGTCCGGGGAGAAGAAGGCCGCCACGCCGGCGGGATCGCCTCCGCACCAGGCGGCGGTGTAGCGGGCGGCGAAGTCGCGCAGTTCGGTTACCGGGGGCAACATAGGGGGTTATGGTAACAGGTCGGCTCGGGAGAGAAAAGACTCGGGGGAATCGAAGGAGAGGGCGCGGAGGCGCTCGGCGGCGAGGGCGACGAGGCGGCGGAGGGTGCGGAGCCAGACGGCGGGGGCGGTGTAGTAGCGGAGAAGGGAGCGGCGGCATTCGGCGCGGCGGAGGGACTCGACGGTCTCCGGCGGGACGGGGGCGGGGGCGGCGCCGGGTGACTTGCGGAAGACCCCCCAGAGGATGCCGCCGTC
>CAYMTH010001052.1:1343-1781 GCA_964393235.1 uncultured Solibacteraceae bacterium
CCTGCGGGTCGAGTTCGGTCGCGCCGAAGGCATCGGCGCGGGCGGCGAATTCGAGATTGGGGGCGTTGAAATGGACGAGGTGGGCGGGATGGAAGCGGCTGTCGGGATGGGTGAAGGCGAAGGCGGCGTTGGGGACCTCGAGGGCGAGCAGGCCATCGGGACGGAGTTGGGCGGCGATGCGGCGGAGGGCGTCGATGGGATCGGGGTGATGCTCGAGCATGTGAAAGCAGGAGACGCCGTCGAAGCTGGAGGCGGAGGCCGTGGCGGGGAGGTCTTCGAGGAAGCCGGGGAAGTGGTCGAGGTGGAGGGTATCGCGGAGGTAGTCGCCGTAGCCGCGGTTGGGTTCGAGGGCGGTGACGCGGGAGCCGAGGGGGTGGAGGAGGAAGGCGAACTCGCCGCTGCCGGCGCCGACGGCGAGCCAGCGGGCGGGGGTGGAGG
>CAYMTH010001053.1:0-1780 GCA_964393235.1 uncultured Solibacteraceae bacterium
AAAACAAGGGGAAAGCGGTCAAATCCAGATCTTCTCCACTTCGCGGTCCGGGTAGGACAGGTCGTGCTCGGCGCCGTCGTAGAGGTTGAGCGGGTCGAGCTGCGCCAGCGAGTACACCGGCAGCGGCGCGAAATCCGGACATCCCGGCGCCATCTGCGCGACGATCACCGCGATTCCCACCACCTCCGCCCCGGCCGCCTCGACCATCTTCTTGATCTCGGTCAGCTTCGCACCCGTGCGCAGAATATCGTCCACCAACAGGACCTTCTCGCCCTTCTGGATTTCTAAAAACTGCCGCAGCCGCAGCGGTTCGTTATCGTTCTGCCGCTCGGCCCAGTACACCTGTTTCGCCCGCAGCGCCTCGCAGACACCGAACGCCACCGGCAGCCCGCCCGTCGCCGGGGCCACCACCGACAGCTGCGGAATGATCGCCCGCAGCTCCGGGTTCGCCCGCACCTTCCGGCTCAGCGCCACGCTCAACGTCTTCGCGTGCTGAAAATACCGGAACGCCAGCGGAATCTGCAGGTATTGATCCGAATACAGCCCGTTCGGATAAACAAAGTTCCCTTCCCGCAGCGCGCCCGTCTCCTTCAACAACTCCAGTACTTCGTCTTGCGTCGGAATGATCTCCATGGGTTAATGGGCTCCTTTTCCAATCACTACCTGCGGAATCGTCCGCAGCATAATCTTCCAGTCCAGCGCCAGCGACCAGTTGTCGATGTACTCCATATCGAGTTCCATCCACCGCTCGAAGTCCACCGAATCCCGGCCCTCCACCACCCAGAGGCATGTCAGCCCCGGGCGCATCCGGAGGCGGCGCCGTTGCCATCTCTTATATTGTTCCACCTCTTCCGGAATCGCCGGACGCGGCCCCACCAGCGACATGTCCCCCTTCAGCACGTTCCACAACTGCGGCCACTCGTCGATCGAGAACTTCCGCAACCACTTGCCCACCCACGTCAGCCGCGGATCGTTCTTGATCTTGAACACCAGCTCCCGCTCGTTCAGCGCCGCCAGCTCCGCCTTCCGCGCCTCCGCGTCCGCCACCATCGACCGGAACTTGTACAACGTGAACCGCCGCCCGTTCAGCCCGCACCGTACCTGCCGGAACAGCACCGGCCCCGGCGATGTGATCTTCACCAACACGGCCACCACCGCCATCACCGGCGCCACCGCCGCCAGCGACAGCGCCGCCAGCACGATATCGATCGTGCGCTTCAGCAGCAGCCGCACCTCGTCGTGCGGCGCTCCGGAAAAGGTGAGCATCGGCGCCGCGCCCAGCCGGTCCAGGTAAACCTCGCTCCGCACGTGCGGGAAGAAGTCCACCGCCACCCGCGTCCGCACGCCTTCCTCATCGCAGAGCAGGAAAGTCTCTTCGAGCTCCGCCAGCTGCTCGGACGGCACCGCGAACAGCACCTCGTCGATCACGTGCCGCCGCAACAGCTCGGGCAGTTCCGCCAGCCGGCGCACAGGATACTCCCGCCGCAGCTCGATCGCCTCCACCGCCGGCGCGGCGTCCAGGAATCCCGACAGCCGCAGCCCGTACCCCGCCGCCGACTCCACCAGCCCCGCCACGCGCCGCGCGCCTTCCCCCGTCCCGACGATCCAAAGGAAATGCTCCCCCCCGAACCGCCGCCGGTACCACCCGAGCAGCGGCGCGGCGTTCCACCGCAGCACCCCCAGCCCGATACCCGCGTAAAAAGTGAACAGCGCCAGAAACGCGCGGCTCATGTCCAGCCGCAGCAGGAACTGCGCCAGTACCAGCGCGGCCGGCGCCAGC
>CAYMTH010001054.1:0-1780 GCA_964393235.1 uncultured Solibacteraceae bacterium
CGCCGACCTGGAGGATGTCGGAGTACTCGCTGAGCAGGCCGATCTGCGAGCGGTCCATGACCTCGCTGACGACGAGGAGGCCGTTAGCATCGGCCGCGGCGCGCATCATCTTGAGGCCCTCTTCGCCGAGGCCCTGGAAGGCGTAGGGGGAGGAGCGGGGCTTGAAGGCGCCGCCGCGGATGACGCGGGCGCCGGCCTTGGCGACGAGGGAGGCGGTGAGCTCGATCTGCTCCTTGCTTTCGACCGAGCAGGGACCGGCCATGACGACGACTTCGGGGCCGCCGATCTTGACGCCGCCGATCTCGATGACAGTGCCCTGGGGGCGGAAGCGCTTGTTGGCGAGCTTATAGGGCGAGACGATGCGGTGGCACTCTTTGACGCCTTCGAGGACTTCGAACTCGGCGGGGTCGAAGTTGTCCATGGGTCCGACGCCGCCGAGGACGGTGTGGGAGACGCCGGTGGAGCGGTGGACGGTGAAGCCCATCATGACCAGACGGTCGATGACATTCTGCACCTGAGACTCAGGAGCACCCTCCTGCATGACGACTAACATGCGCTATTTTCCTTCCATGCGGTTCCGCTGCAGGGTCCGCATTTCATCCATGATGCGTTCGAAGACGCGGCGGATGGAATCGTTGGGGATAGGCCCCTGATTGGCCGCCGTGATGTTGGCGTAGACCGCGTCCTCGCGCTTGGGCTCGTAGACGGGCATGCTGACGTTCTGTTTGATGGCGCCGATGCGCTCGACGACACGGGTTCTTTCGTTGATGAGGGCGACGAGGCGGCGGTCGATGTCGTCGATCTCGATCCGGCAGGCGGCGAGGGCTTGTTGGGCTTCTTCGGGCGTCATGCGTCTAGGCGGTGGCTCGGCCACGGGCGGCGCCGGTCTTTAGTTCGCGCGCCAGGGCTTCCAGTTTCGTCTCGAGCTCCGGGGAGCCTGCGTTATTTTCTATCACACGGACGAAGGCGCTGCCGACGACGACGCCGTCGGCGAGACGGCCGACCGCTTCGGCGTCGGCGGCTTTGGCGATGCCGAAGCCGACGGCGAGGGGAAGGTCCGTATGCTGCCGCATGGCCTCGACGAGAGGGAGGGCCTGGGCGGAGAGCTGCTGCTGTTCGCCGGTGACGCCGGTGCGGGAGACGAGGTAGACGAAGCCCGAGGAGTAGCGACCGACGAGGGCGAGGCGTTCGGGGGTGGACGTCGGGGCGGCGAGGAAGACGGTGTCGAGGCCGGCGTCGCGGATCTTCTTGACGTAGGGCTCGGCTTCTTCGACCGAGGCGTCGGTCATGAGGACGCCGTCGATGCCCGCGGCCTTAGCGTCGGCGGCGAGTTTCTCGAAGCCGTAGGCCATGAGCGGGTTGAGGTAGGAGAAGAGCAGGATGGGGATCTCGGAGTGGACGCGGATTTTGGCGGCCGTATCGAGAACGCCCTTGAGCGAAGCTCCGGCGGCGAGGGCGCGTTCGGCGCCGCGCATGATGACGGGGCCGTCGGCGATGGGGTCGGAGAACGGCACGCCGAGTTCGATGATGTCGGCGCCGCCGCGTTCGAGGGCGGCAACGAGGGCGACGGTTGCGTCGAGAGAGGGATCGCCGGCGGTGATGTAGGCGACGAGGGCGGGTTCGTTTTTCTGGCGCAGCTCGGCGAACCGGCGGCCAATGCGGGTGTTACTCATCGAGGTCCTTTAGATTTTCCCGGGAGATATCGATGTCCTTGTCGCCGCGGCCGGAGAGGTTGACGAGGAACATTGTGCCCTTTTCGTGGGGGGCGCGGCGGATGGCT
>CAYMTH010001055.1:0-1774 GCA_964393235.1 uncultured Solibacteraceae bacterium
ACCTCGCGGCCGGGCTAACCGTCGATCAACTTCTAAGCGACTTCGTCGGAGGCATGAAGTACATCCCCGCCGCTCCCAGCTACGAGCAGATGCGCGACGGCATGGTCCAGCAGGCAGGCGGTCCAACAGGCGGCGCCACCTCCCGCGGATGCATGATTTTCAGGTCTTTCGCCGAATATGGCGTCGGTCAAGGTGCGTCTGGAAGATGCTCATCATTGACCGGCCGCTGGACCGTCACCGCCTCCACCACCGTCCCCGCCGGCTGGCAGTAATCAGCTGGTAGGGTGAGCAGCTACCGCGAGGCTCTCGCCTACATCAACGACCGCGGATTCTCCGACTTTACCGACGGCGCCTCGCCCGGCGTCCTCGCGCTACTCCGGCGCGAGGGCGTCCGGCGGGGCCTTGTCGTCGATCTCGGCTGCGGTTCCGGACGTTGGGCGGAACATCTCGGCGCGGCCGGCTACGACGTCCTCGGCGTCGATCTCTCGCCGTCCATGATCCGCCTGGCAAAGAAGCGGGCCCCGCTCGCCCGGTTCCAGACCGGCTCCCTGCTCGCCGCCGAACTTCCGTCCTGCGACGCCGTCACCGCCATCGGCGAGATCGTGAACTATCAGTTCGATCCCGCCCACTCCCGCGCCGCGCTCAGCCGGCTGTTCCGCCGCGTCTACAAGGCGCTTCGCCCCGGTGGCGTCTTCATTTTCGATGCCGCCGGGCCCGACCGTGTCCCCGCCGAAGTGCCGCGCCGCTACTGGCAGGAGGGAGAGGACTGGTCCATCCACGTCGAAGTCGACGGCAACGCCGACACGCGCTGGATGACGCGCAAGATCGTTTGTTTCCGCAAGAAGGCCGCGGACCGCTACCGCCGCAGCGAGGAGGTCCATCGACTCCGCCTGCTCGATACCGGCGACCTGCTGGCCGAGTTGGCCGCGATCGGCTTCACGGCCCGTACGCAAGCCGGCTACGGCCGCTTCCGTCTCTACCCCGGCCTGCACGCCATCATCGCCCGCAAACCCTCAGACCTTTCCTAGGTGCCTGTCACCCAGGAAAGGTCTGGTAAGTTCCATACAGGCCCGTGGGCCACGCGGCGGACCGCAACTCCCGGCCACGCGACTGATCAATCGCAACGGCGTGAGCCGCCTGGCGCCCTACCGCGCCCCGCGGATCAGCGAAAGAAACTCGTCCCGGGTCTCTTTCCGCTCCCGGAACTCGCCCAGCATCGCGCTCGTCACCGTCGACGAGTGCTGCTTCTCCACGCCGCGCATCATCATGCAGAAGTGCTGCGCCTCGCACGCCACCGCCACGCCCTTCGGCTTCAGAATGTCCATCAGCGTCTGCGCGATCTCCTGCGTCATCCGCTCCTGCACCTGCAACCGCCGCGCGAACACGTCAACGATCCGCGGAATCTTGCTCAGCCCGATCACCTTCCCATTCGGGATGTAGGCGATGTGCGCCTTACCGTGGAACGGCAGCATATGGTGTTCGCACATGCTGAAGAACTCTACGTCCTTCACGATCACCATCTCGTCGTATTCCACCGTGAACAGCGCCCCGTTCACCAGCTTGGCGATGTTCGCCGTGTACCCGCTCGTCAGGAAGTGAAGAGCCTTTTCGACGCGCTCCGGCGTGCGCTGCAATCCCTCGCGGTCCGGATCCTCACCCAGCGCTGCGAGCATCTCGCGCACGTTTCCCGAGATTTTCCCATTGTTATGAAGCGGCATCGCTTCGACGACGTTCTTTAATCTCTTCATACCACCTCCAAGATGACCGGCAGGTC
>CAYMTH010001056.1:0-1773 GCA_964393235.1 uncultured Solibacteraceae bacterium
CCGTCCCGCACACCACGCGCCCCGCCTCCCCCAACTCCCCGGCGTCCACGTCCACCCCGTAAACCCGCCTCCCCGCCAACTCCTCCCGCAGGCTCCCCGGCCCGCAACCCAGGTCCAGCACCCGCGCCTCCGGAGCCAACTCGTCGATCCAGCCCCGCAAAAGCCGCATAAATCTATAATGCCTCGCCCGCCGCCCCTCCCGGAGCGGCGGGCACAAGGCGCACTTAGAAGGTGTACTTCAACCCGAACTGGATGTTCCGCGGCACCGTCACCTGCAACGTGATCTGCCCGAACGTCCCGACCGTCGTAATATCCCGTCCCGGCGGCCCGTAGCTCACGTGATTAAACGCGTTGAAGAACTCCGCCCGGAAATCGAGCATGTGTCCCTCCATCACCGCGAACTTCTTCCCGATCGACGCGTCGAAGTTAAAGTAACTCGGCGCCCGCTCCGTCCCCACGCCCGCCGTCCCGAACGTCCCCAGCGCCGGAATCCCGTACGCGCACGTCCCGTTGTCCACCCCAGCCGCGCAGAACGTCGACGCGCTCACCGGCCCGAAGTACCGGTCCACCGTCCGCGACGTCACCTCCATCTTCCGGTAGTAATTCGCCCGCACGTTCCCGCGCACGCTCTGCCCCGTGTTGTTCTGCGCCGCGCTCGCATTGATGCTTACCGGGAACCCCGAATGCGCCGTCACGAAGTAATTCACGTTCCAGCCCCCCAGCAGCAGGTCCGCCATCCGCCCCATCCCCGCCCCGAACTTCTGCCCCTTCCCCACCGGCAGCGCATACAGCCCGCCCAGCGAGTAGTTGTGCCGCGCGTCGAAACACGCCGGCCCGAAGTTCGCCTTCCGGTCATAGGCGTTCTGCCAGTAAGCCCCGTCCGAATTCACCGCCGCGCATCCGTAGTAACCCAGATTGTCCGTCAGCGTCTTGGAAAACGTGTAAGAGGACATAAACTCCAGCCCCGCCCCCATCCGGTGCCGCGCCGTCATCTGCAGCGAGTTGTAGTTACTCGTCCCGCTCGATTCCGTCAGCGCGATATTCCCCACGTTCGGCAACACCTTCGCCAGCGGCCGCCGGTCGTTCAACGGCGCCCACGTGTTGAACGGACCCGTCCCCGGCAGAGGCTGATTCGCTTCGTGCGGAACAATCAGGTGCGTCGCCTTGTTCCCCACATACCCCGCCGACACCGACGTCCCCTTCGCCACCTGATACTCCAGCGTGAAGTTGTATTGGTTCGTAAACTGCGGCCGCAAGTCCAGATCCCACGCCCGCGCCTGGTAAAATGGCGCCGCCCCCGTCCGCGGCCCCGTCAGGTCGCCCGCCCCGATCACGTCCGCGAATCCCGCCCGGATATCCCCCGGCGTCCGTGCATCATAGTTGACATTCGACTCCACGAAAAACGGCGGATTCAGCGGCAACCGCAGATTCGCCCCCGTGCCCTCCAGGAAGCTCGAGAACCGGTACCCGCCCCGCACCACCAGCCGGTTCTTCATGAAGTCTGGCGTCCACGCAAACCCCACCGTCGGCATGAACTGCTTCTTATACGGCTTATACAATGCCCGCCCGAACTCCGTCTTCCCCGGGTAAATCAACGCCCCCGTATAAGTGTTGATATTCACCTGCCGGTCGGCGACCTCCTCGAGCGGCGAAATATACTCCCACCGCATCCCCAGGTTCACCGTCAGGTTCCGCCGCGCCTTCCAGTCGTCCTGGAAATACGCCGCGTTCCGCCAGTGCCGCTGCCCCCACTTCCCCGTCACCGCCCCGCGC
>CAYMTH010001057.1:0-1772 GCA_964393235.1 uncultured Solibacteraceae bacterium
CGGCGGGGACGCCCTCCTTGTTCACGTAGCCGCGGACGTGCGCGGCGAGCTGGCGGATGGCCTGTTTCAGTTCGTCGAGGCCGGCGCCGGTGCGGGCGGAGACGGCGACGATGGGGGCGCCTTCGAGGAAGGAGCCGGCGACGAACTCTTCGGCTTCGAGCTTGACGAGCTCGACGATGTCGGGGTCGACGGCGTCGGACTTGGTGACGACGACGATGCCGTGGCGGACGCCGAGGAGGCGGCAGATGTCGAAGTGTTCGCGGGTTTGGGGCTTGATGGATTCGTCGGCAGCGATGACGAGGAGGACGAGGTCGATGCCGGTGACGCCGGCGACCATGGTTTTGACGAAGCGCTCGTGGCCGGGGACGTCGACGAAGCCGGCGTGGAGGCCGCCGCCGAGGTCGAGGTGGGCGAAGCCAAGCTCGATGGAGATGCCGCGGCGTTTCTCTTCGGCGAGGCGGTCCGTATCGATGCCGGTGAGGGCCTGGACAAGGGTGGATTTTCCGTGATCTATGTGTCCTGCGGTACCGATGATAATGGAAGGCATGAAGGCGCTTATGATTAGTGCCGCCGCCATCATGACGATGGCGCATGGGCAAGAGCCGGCGGAGCCGGCGATATTCCGGGCGGGCGTGGCGAACGTGCGAGTCGACGCCCAGGTCTTTGAAGGGACGAGAGCGGTGGGGGGACTCACCCGCGGCGATTTCCTTCTTTACGATAACAACGCGGCGCAGACGATCACGTATTTCGAGCAGGAGCGGGAGCCGTTGACGCTGCTGCTGGTAGTGGACGTGAGCGGGAGCATGGCGAGATATGTGGAGCAGGCGGCCGCGGCGAGCCGCACGGCGCTGCAGGCGCTGCGGCCGGGGGACCAGGTGGGCGTGATGCTGTTTTCGCGGCACACGAAGGTGACGATGCCGTTCACGGCGGAACTCGGCAAAGTGCCCGACGAGTTGAAGGCGGCGATCCGGGAGCGCGACCTGGGCAGCGGGACGCAGATCAACGCGGCGCTGCTGGAAGCGGCGAAGCTGTTCAACGAGCAGGGGCCGCCGACCGGGCGGCGGGCGGTGTTGATCCTGACCGACAACTTGGGTGTCAACTACCAGATGCCGGACGAGACGGTGATCCGCGCGCTGCAGGACGCCAACACGGTGTGCAACGCGATCGTGGTGGGCAAGAGCCGGCGGAGCGAGAAGGAGTCGCGATTCCAGAATCCCGACTTCAGCTACGCGAACGTGTTCGGGATCGCCGACGAGACGGGCGGGGACACGGTGCGATCCGAGAAAGCGGGCGAGGCGCTGGGCGAGATTCTGGAGCGGATCCGGTCGCGGTACAGCCTGCACTACGGCGCGCCGGGCGGCGAGCCGGGGACATTCCGGCAAATCCGGGTGGAGCTGGCGGCGGCGGCGAAGTCCCGCTATCCGCGGGCGACGCTGCGGTTCCGCAAAGGCTACTACGTGCGCTGAGCGCATTGTTGCTACGCTCGATTTTGTATGTCGAACATGGACGAAGTACGGCGGCGGCACGCGGCTGCCGAGGACGGCGGCGGTGTGGAACGGCGCGAGCGGCAGCACCGGGAAGGGAAGCTGTCGGCGCGGGAACGGATCGATCTGCTGCTGGACGAAGGGTCGTTCGAAGAGACCGGGAAGCTGGTGCGGCACCGGTGCCGGGACTTCGGGATGGAGTCGCAGACGATCGACGGTGACGGGTTTGTGACGGGCTACGGCACGGTGCACGGGCGGCTGGTCTACGTGTTCGCGCAGGATTTCACG
>CAYMTH010001058.1:0-1765 GCA_964393235.1 uncultured Solibacteraceae bacterium
GGCGATGCGGCCACCGGTGAGATCGAGAATCGCGACGGTGTTGGCTAGTTGTAGGGGAGGCGAAGGGAGGGTGGCGGCAAGCGTCCTGCCTTGCTCGTAGAGGGTGCGAGCGGCGGCGGGGTCGCCGAGGAACGCGCGGGCCTCGGCTTCGACCAGAACGTCTTTGACCTTTTCGGCGGGCGGGGCGTTGTCTGGGGCGAGAAGGCGGGAAATCTCCACGACGTCGGACCAGCGGCCGAGGGCGAAGAGAGTGTTGCGCAGGTCGCGGCGGACGGTCGGGAGCAGCGCAGGACTAGATGCGGCGGCGGCTACGCGGGCGCTCCGGCGCGCAACGAGAGCATCAAAGTTGCCGAGGGTGGTGTCGACGGCGTCCTGAATATGCTGTAACTGAGCGATCACGCGCTGGTTGTTGGTCTTTTCGAAGTACGGGCGCGCGAGGTTAATGAGTTCCGACGCTTGCGGGACTTGCTGGGTGCGGCTGTAGAGCGAGGCCAGGGAGAGGCGGGCGCGGGCTTCGCTTGCTTCGTCGCGGTAGCGGGTGGCGATTTCGAGGGCTTCCTTGTAGGCTGCCTCGGCTTCGGGGTGCTGGGCGCGGATGAAATGAATGTTGCCGGCGGCGAAGATTCCCTGGAGGGTCAGGGTCTCGAGGCCGTTGTTGCGGGCGAGAGTGGCCGCTTGCGCGGCGAGATCGGCCGCGGCGGGATAGTCGGACCGGCGGCGGGCCACGATCGATTGCTGGATGCGGATCTTGACCTGCTGCGGGATGGATTGGGCCGTTTCGGCGATCGTGCGGGCGGCGGCGAGGGATTTGTCGGCTTCGTCGAGATGGTTGTTCTCCGCCGCGAGGAGGCCGCGGGTCAGGAGGGTCTCCGCCAATCCTTCGAAGTTGGCCCGCTCGCGGTAGATCGACTCGGCTTCGGCGAGGAGGCGGTTGGCGGTCTCGTCCTCTTTCGCGCGGGAGGCGAGATAGGCCGCGCGCACCTTGACGGCGGCGTTGCGGGGGGCCTGTTGTTCCGCTTTCTGCAGGATTTGGCGGGCTTCCTTGGTTTGCTCGCAACGCTCGTGGGCGCGGGCGAGATGGACCAGGGCCGTCGGCTGGTCCGACGCGGGGAGGGCGGCGGCGCGGTGGGCGAGAGCTTCGATGGCGCCGGGACACTGGCGGAGGATGAGACGGTTGATGCCCTGGATGTGCAGGGCCTCGGGGGCGGGCAGGCGGGTGAGGTCGGGGGCGAGGTCGATGGCGCGCTGGATGGATTCACGGGCCTGGAAGAGCTGGTCGAGTTCGAGCTGGGCTTCGGCGAGGGCGGCGTGGGCGGCGGCGAAGTTGGGGGCCGCGGTCATGGCCGGGCGGAGTGTGGAGACGGCGCGGGCGGCGGCGCCTTCGGCAATTTCGCGCTGGGCGTCCTGGTAGGCGCGCTGGACTTCGGGCGGGGGCGGGGGGACTCGATTGGGGAAGACGGTATAGGCCGCGGCGGCGAGGAGGGCGACGGCGGCCGTGGCGAGAACGGGCTTGGGGATTGAAATGGGCGCGGGGCGGCGGAGGGCGGCGGCGGCCTGGCCGGCGGACTGGAAGCGGGCGGCGGGTTCGAACTCGAGGCAGCGGGCGATGACGGCGTCGAAGCGGCGGTTGGGCGGCGATGTCCAGTCGAGCTCCAGCAGTTCGACCGCGGTGCCGCAGCGGAGCGCATTCTCCGCCGCAAGCGCGAGTGCCCGCGGGTCGCGGTCGGCGAGCTTCAGCTTCTTCCCGGGTGGAACGAGCAGCCGG
>CAYMTH010001059.1:0-1761 GCA_964393235.1 uncultured Solibacteraceae bacterium
GCGCGGTTCGCGGGCGCTCATTGGTCCCTTCACCCGCTTCGGCCCCGCCGATACCGGCTCGTGGTTCGAGAGCGACGGGAAAGTCGGCTTTGTGCCCGGCGGCGGGCTGGCGTCGGGGGTGGTCGGGCTCGATACGATGGTCCGGGTGATGCGCCGGGACACGCCGGCGCCGCTGCATGAAATCGTCCGGATGGCCTCCCTAACGCCGGCCGAGCGTGCCGGAGTGGCACGCTCGGTGGGCAGTTTAGAGGTTGGGAAGCGCGCGGACGTGCTCATTTTGGACGCAAAACTAGGGGTAAAACGCGTGTTTTTGAGCGGTTTTGGGGTCGTTTAGAGGCCCTTTTTAGCGCTGCCGGCCGCCTCCGCCGCGGCTTTCGCCCCGGCTCCCGCCTCCGGAGTCGCCTCCGCGCCCGCCCCCGAAGTCGCCTCCGCCGCCGCGCATGCCGCCCCCGCCGCCCGAGGGGGCGGAGCGTTCCATGCGGGGCGCCGACTCCATCCGAGGTGCGGGCCGGGGCGAGGGGGCCGACATCCGGCCACCGCCGGAATCGCCGCCCCGGCCGCCGCCGAACCAGCCGCCGCCGCGCCCGCCGCTATCCGGCGTCGAGCGCTCGCGAACCACGGGCGGGGCACTCATGCGGGGGGAAGAATCCCAGTTGCCACTTCCCCGCCCGCCGCGGTCGCTCGAGCCGCGCCCGAAGGTGCCGCGGTCGGAATTCCCGCGGTCGACCGGCGTGCCCCGCTCGAAGGTCCCGCGATCCACGGAGCTTCCGCGACCGAAGTCGCCGCCGCCGCGCGAGGCGCCGCGGTTGATATCGGGCATCGAGTCCATGCGCCGCCAGGAGCCGGCGTCGCCGCCACGGGACTCAGAGCCGCGCGAGGAGCCGCGATCGACGCCGGCGCCGCGGTCGCCGGTCGAGTCGCCGAAGCGCCGCCAGCTGGAACCGGAGTCGGTATTGCCGCGCGAGGTGCCGCGATCGACGCTCGTCGCGCCGCGATCGGAAGACGAGTCGCCGAAGCGGCGCCAGCCACCCGAGTCGCTGCCGCGTCCGACGGCCTCGCCGCCGCGATCGGTGTTGGCGGCGGGCGTGTCGCCCATGCGGCGCCAGCCGCCCGAATCCGAGCCGCGACCGGCGTTGCGGTCCGAGCCGCGATCGACGAGAGCGGGGGCGGACATGTCCCTCCCGCGCCCTCCGCCGGCGACTTCCCCGCCCCGGCCGGCGCCGTTCTCGTCGCCGAAGGTGCGGCGCGAGGTGTCGGCAATGGCGGCGCGCTGGTTCTCAAACGGCACGCGGTCGATGCGCGAGGCTTCGCGAGTCGAGAAGAAGCGGTCGTTGCCCCGGCTGGCGCCGCGGTCGGCGGCGATGCGGGATTCGCGGTCGCTCATGCGGGTCGAGGTGGCGTCGGGGACCAGCGGGAGCTGGCCGCGGACGACGGAGGCGCGTTCGATATCGGCACGGTTGTAGCGCACGTTGTTGACCGAGCCGCGGCCGAACTGGCCTTCGTTGACCGAGGTGATCGCGTTGTCGACGCGGGCGTTGCGATAGATGTTGGTGATATTGGTGTTGTTGATCACCGTGATGTTGTTGACGGTCCGGTTGCGGTAGCCACCGTAGTAGCCGCGGCCGTACCAGGGGTAGTAGGTTTCAAAGGGCGCGAGCGGGACCCAGCCCCAGTTGCCGAAGCCGACGCCGACCGAGAGGCCTCCCCAGCGGCCGCCCCAGCCGAAGAAGCCGACGAGGCCGGGGCTCCAGTAGTGGCGGG
>CAYMTH010001060.1:0-1757 GCA_964393235.1 uncultured Solibacteraceae bacterium
GCTTCGGCGCGGGCGGCGAGGAAGTCGCCGTTGAGGAAGTAGAGCTGCTGGAGGGGCGGGGCGGTGACGATGCGCTGTTCGGCGGTGAGGTTGGGGTTGGGGAAGTCGAAGAGGGAGAGGGTGGGGTCGAGCTTGCGGCGGGAGACGTAGCCGTAGATGGAGCGTTTGCGATTGGCGGGTTGATCGAGGGGGGCGGGGTTGGCGCCGGGTTGATCGTCGAGTTCGCCGGTGACGGCGAGGAGGGTGTCGCGCATGGCTTCGGCGTCGAGGCGCTGGCGGTTGGCGCGCCAGAGGAGGCGGTTGGCGGGATCGACGGCGGCGTTTTTCGGGTTGGACTCGGCGGAGCGCTGATAGGCGTCGGAGAGTAGGATGGCGCGGTGGAGTTTTTTGACGGACCAGCCGTTGTCCATGAACGTGGCGGCGAGGTGGTCGAGCAGCTCGGGGTGGCTGGGGGGATCGCCCATGCGGCCGAAGTTGGAGACGGTGCGGACGATGCCTTCGCCGAAGTGGTGGCTCCAGACGCGGTTGACGAAGACGCGAGCGGTGAGCGGGTTGTCGCGGCTGGCGATGGCCTCGGCGAGTTCGAGGCGGCCGGAGCCTTTGGTGAAGGGCTTGGGATCGCCTTTGGACAAGATGGAGAGGAAGGCGCGCGGGGCTTCGGGACCGAGGTTTTCGGGGACGCCGCCGATGGCGATGCGCTCGTTGATGGGGGTGGGGTTGTCCTTAATGACGTGGGCGAAGGCGTACTGGGGCGGGAGCGACGATTCGAGGTCTTTCAACTCGGCGCGCATGTCGGCGAGGTAGGATTTCCAGCGGCCGGTGAGGAAGCGTTCGACGGTGCCGTCGGAGGTGTAATAGCCGCGGTTGGGGCCGAACCAGAGGACGCCGTCTTCTTCCTGTTTGAACTCGCGGCCGTAGAAATCGTTGAAGAAGAGATCGCGCCACATGAAGTAGCGGTCGGGCGGGAGGGCGTAGGTTTCGCCTCTGACGTTGTCGGTGTTTTTCGTGCCCTGCTGGAGGTTCTTTTCGTCGACCTTCTTGCGTTCCTGGAGGACGGCGAGGGCTTCCTGGCGGAAGCGGGCGAGGTCGAAGTCGTCGCGCTGCCAGCCGTGGAGGTACTTGTTGTCGAGCGGGCCGGATTTCAGGTATTTGGTCCAGCGGGCGAGGACTTCGGGGTCGAGGCCGTCGGTGGGGGCGGCGGGGTTGCGGACGGCGCGGATGTAGCGAGGCGACTCGGAGGCGAGCATTTCGGCGAGCTCTTCTGCCTGGGCTTTGAGGAAGTTCTGGATACGGGCCTTCAGGTCGGTGACCTTCTTTTCCTGGGCCTGCCAGGCTTTCACTTCAGCGGCGGGCACGAGTTCGAACTCGGCGCGTTTGGTGGAACTGAATACGCCCTGGAGCGCGTAATAATCCTTGGTGGGAATGGGATCGAACTTGTGATCATGGCACTGCGCGCAGGCGCCGGTGAGGGCGAGGAAGCCGCGGGTGGTGACGTCGACGCGACCGTCGGGGAGTTCGGGGCTGAGGCCGTAGAAGCCGAGGCCGACGGCGAGTTCCTTGTGTTGCGAGTCGAGTTGGTCGCCGGCGATCTGCGCTTTGACGAAGAGGTCGTAGGGCATGTCGCGGTTGAAGGCGTCGATGACCCAGTTCCGGTAGCGGAAGGAGTTGGGGTAGGGGCGTTCGACGTCGGAGTCCATGCGGTCGTCGGCGTAGCGGGCGACGTCGAGCCAGAAGCGGGCCCAGCGTTCGCCGTAGCG
>CAYMTH010001061.1:0-1755 GCA_964393235.1 uncultured Solibacteraceae bacterium
AGGGGAGCCAGCGGACGACGGAGATGCGGGCGTCTTCGGGGCTCCAGTCGGGGTTTTCGGCGGGGGTGGGGGCGTCCTTGGCGATGATGGCGCGGCGGAAGCCGGCCTCTTCGAAGGCGGGCTGCCAGTCTTCGATGCCCTTCTTCACGTAGGGGACCCATTTGGCGGGGGTGGCGGGGTCGACGTAGTAGACGATGGGCTTGACGGGTTCGGAGACGGCGGCGGCGGGATCCTTCTTTTCCAGGCGCCAGCGGGTGATGTAGCGGCGTTCGGCGGCTTTGTGTTCATCGACGCCGAAGTCGCGCTGGCGGATGGAGAAGTAGCCGAGGCGCTTGTCGTAGAGGCGGGGCCGCATGGGGTTTTCGGGAAGTTTGACCATGCTGTAGCCCATGACGACGGGGCCGGTGGCGCCGCGCATGCCGCCGGAGATGGAAGGGATTTCGGGGCGGCCGGGTTCGGCGGGGGGCGAGGTGAAGGTCTGGAGGGCGGTGACGTTGATGTTTTCCGGGAAGGCTTTGGCGGATTCGATGTAGGAGCGGGACGAGTCGAAGCCGCGGGCGCGGAGGATGGGGCGGGGGCTGAACTCGGCGACCTCGGTGGTGAAGAGGCGGGAGACGTCGATGACGGGGGCGTTGTCCTTGCCGAGGGCTTCGATATTGAAGGACATGAGGACGGCGGGGGTATTGGCGGCGTCGACGGCGCGGGCGATGGGTTCGCTGGGGGCGGCGACGACGTCGAAGGAAACATTGCGGAGGAGGATGCGGTTTTCGACGCGTTCCCAGCGGACGACGCGGTTGCCGACGGCGGAGCCGCCGTAGCCGGCGCCGAGGGTCGTCTTGGCGAGCTGGGAGACCCAGAGCATGTCCTTGCCGAGTTCGCGGACGGGGATTTCGTAGTAGAGCTTGCTCTTGACGCGGTGGACGCGGAAGAGGCCTTCGGAGGTTTTGGCGTCCTTGGGGATGACGCGGTCGAAGGGTTTGATTTCCGGCTCGGTGGAGGCGGGGCGGGCGGGGGCGGCCGGGGGCGCGGTAGCGGGCTGGGGCGGCTGGGCGTTAAGCAGCAGGGGGAGAGCGAAGGCGATCAACGCGAACGGGCGCATGATGGGGACTCCTGGGTTGGGGTGTTTTCAGGATAGCTTGGGGACGCGAACAATTGTGGCCGGTTTGCGCCTGGAGGAAGAGATGAGACTTCTACTGGCGGTTTCGCTGGCGTTGCTGGCGGGGTGTGGCTTGGAGACGGAACGGCTGGAGCTGACCGGGATTACCGAGCGGTGGCAGAACGTGGGGGTGGCGCGGTATCCGGTAGTGTTGGTGACGGGCGGGGAGTATTCGCGGCTGATGGGTTTTTGCCGGCGGCCGGAGGAGCTGTTCGTGCGGCGGGAGTTCGAGATCAAGCAGCTTGCGGAGGCGTGGGTGATCGACTCGGCCGGGATGCGGTACCGGGTGGGCGGGGTGCGGATGGAGAAGCACCTGACGAGCGGGCTGGAGCGGCTGCTTTCGATGAAGAGTCCGCCGGTGGCGGTCCGATTCGGGCTGCGTCCGGAGGGGATGGTGGCGCGGGGGGAGATGTGGAAACTGCTGAGTGATTATCAGGACAATTTCCGGATGTGCGGGCTGCGGGCCGAGGATGGACCGGCGGAGCTGATGCGGGGGTTTTCGAACCCTAAGTGTGTCTATCCGCCGTTGTAAAGCATCCGCAATAAATAGGGACACTCGCGGCAGGCACCATTTATTTTTGGCGGAGGCGGATGTTGCG
>CAYMTH010001062.1:0-1753 GCA_964393235.1 uncultured Solibacteraceae bacterium
CCCCCGCGACAAGAAGTTCCTAACCCTCGAACTCGCCGGCGCCAACGCCGCCGCCCACCGCACCGTCATGGACCACTGCGTCATCGGCGAGGACCACAAGCTCATCGACGGCGCGACGCTGCACCTCGAAAAGGTGCCCACCCGCACCGACCAGCCGCTAAAGACCTATCTGGAGCTGAACACCCTCACCGACAACCCCCGCCTCCCCGAACGTCCCGGCAAGGTCAAAACGAACCCGGCCGAAGACATCCGCCACTCCTGGTTCGTCGTCAGCAAGGGCTGGTACCACAACGACGACAACGCCCCCAAGCCCGAAACCCGCCAACACTCCCTCGCCGAAGCCATCGAAAACTGGGCCGCCGGCAAGCCCTCGGAGGCGGACATCCACGCCCTCAACTGCGCCCTGCAAAACAAGGCGCTCACCCCCGATATCCCCGCCCCCCTCCTCGCGAGGTACACGGCTCTCGAACAGGCGCTCCCCGCCCCGGAAGTCGCCGCCGGCATGGCCGATCTCGACCCCGGCGCCCCCCCCCCCCCCCCCCTTCGCTCCCCCTCCCCCCCCCCCCCCCCCCCCCCCCCCCCGCCCCCCGCCAGGTCAGCGCGCACGCCTCCGGCCGCCTCGAACTGGCCGAAGCGATCGCCAGCCCCGCCAACCCGCTCACCGCCCGCGTCTACGTGAACCGTGTCTGGCGCCACGTCTTCGGCAAGGGCCTCGTCGAGCCGACGGACAACTTTGGCCGCCTGACGGATCCCCCCGCCAACCCCGACCTCCTCGACCACCTCGCCGCCCGCTTCATCGCCAACAACTGGTCGACGAAATCCTTGATCCGCGACCTCCTCCTGACAAATACCTTCCAGCAAACGAACCAGGTCCGCCGTCTCGACGCCGAAGCCATCCGCGACACGCTCCTCGCCGTCTCCGGCCGCCTGGACGAGACCATGTACGGCCCGTCGGTCCAGCCGCACCGCAAGGAGCCGACGCAGCACCGCCGCCTGTTCCAGGGTCCGCTCGACGGCAACGGCCGCCGCAGTATCTATCTGAAAGTGACCCGCATGGAAGGCCCGAAATTCCTCGAGATTTTCGACTTCCCCGCCCCGTTGCAGACCCGCGGCAACCGCGACGCCACGAACGTCCCCACCCAAGCTCTGGCCATGCTCAACGACCCTTTCGTCCACCAGCAGGCGAAGCACTGGGCCGACACGCTCCCGCCCAACGAGACATTCGACGAAAAGCTGACCCGCATGTTCGAAACGGCGCTCCTCCGCCCCCCGACAACGCAGGAACTCGCCGCCTACCGCGACCTCGCCCAAACCCTCGGCCCCAACCCCTGGCCCACCCTCGCCCACACCCTCTTCAACAGCAAAGAATTCCTCTACCTCAAATAGCCTCCGCCACCGTCGCGGCGAATTCTCGCGCATTAATCGCCAATCGATCGATCCCGTACGCGACCGGCTGCCGTATATCGTGCGCCTGGCCGCGCAGCGCTGCCGCCACCTGTTCGGGGTCTTTCGCCCAGAGGCCCAGGAGGAAAGCATCCGGATCGATCGCTTCAACCGGATACGGTGCCAGCGCCTCCGTGGGAAAATCGCGGCGATTGTACGTCACCACGTACCTTGCCCGGCAGTGGACGGCGACAGCCAGCACATGCCGGTCCTCCACCGCGTTCCGCATCCTTCCGAGCAACCGCTCGTGCCCGTGCACCACCGCCTCCGGAAAGAACTTCCGCATCGCCCCGGTCCGCCGCGCCGCCTT
>CAYMTH010001063.1:0-1749 GCA_964393235.1 uncultured Solibacteraceae bacterium
ACTGGCTGCAAATCGACGCCGTCGCCCGCTACATGGACCAGCTCGACTCCGCCGGCGCCCTGCCGAAGATGATCCTCTACAACCTCAACCCCGCCGACAACTACGCCTTCGCCACCGTCATCGGCAACTTCCAGGACGGCTCCGTCCCCGGCAAAATCCAGTTCGGCTCCGGCTGGTGGTTCCTCGACCAGAAGGAGGCCATGGAGTGGCAGATCAACGCCCTGTCCAACTGCGGCCTACTCTCCCGCTTCGTCGGCATGCTCACCGACTCCCGCTCGTTCCTCTCCTACCCGCGCCACGAGTACTTCCGCCGTACCCTCTGCAACCTCCTCGGCCGCGACATCGAGAACGGCGAACTGCCCCGCGACATGGCCCTCGTCGGCGGCATGGTTCGCAATATCTGCTACAGCAACGCCGAAAACTATTTCGCGTTGCCCCTGTAACGGATAACCATCATACCCAGGCCGCGCCGGCCGATAAGAGCGGTAGTCATGGCGAAGAACCAGGATGTTACTACCGCTCTTTCTGCGATTCCCCCGTTCCCCCGAATCGCACTCGATGTGATGAACTCTTTGAAACGCGAGGGCGGCTCTCCTGACCGCGTGGTCGAACTCGTCGAACGCGACGTGGCGATGACCACCGCCGTGTTGAAACTGGCCAATTCCGGCCTCTACGGCCGCCGCCAGCGAGTTCCCTCCGTCCGCGCCGCCTTCCAGGTACTCGGCCAGGAAACGTTCGGTCAGGCCGTACTCCGCGTCGCCATGAAGAAGTTCGCCGGCAACGCCATGCCGGTCGCCGACCTCAGTCGCTGCTGGACCCATTCCATCGCCTGTTCGGAGATCGCCCGCTGCCTCGGCTTCCACGCCGGCGTCGCCCCCGAGGTCGCTCTTTCCGCCGGCCTCCTCCATGACCTCGGCCGCTTCGGCCTCGCCATCGCCTCCCCCGACCAGCATCACCGGCTCCTCAATACCACTACCTACGTCGACCTCATCGAGCTCGAGCGCGAACTCTTCGGCATCGACCATACCGAGGCCGGCCGCATGCTCGCCGAACAGTTCGGCTTCCCCGATGTCTTCCGCCTCGTCGCCGGCCGCCATCACGACTACCCCGACAGCGGCGAGATCGACGTCCTCGCCGTCGTCTCCACCGCCTGCCACCTCACCAACGCCATCGGCTTCCAGGTCGTCGCCAACACCCGCCAGGTCAGCATCGAGGAAGTCATCGCCAAAGCCCCGCCCGCGCTCCGCGAATGCATCCCCCCCGACGCCGACTACTGGCGCGCCTCCCTCCTGCAGGCCCTCGCCGACTGACCCCTGCTATCGTGTCTTAATGGACTCGCTCGCCGCCGCCCTCGCCGGCCTGTTCGGCCTCCTGATCGGCAGCTTCCTCAACGCCTGCATCTTCCGGTTCCCCCGCGATATCACCCTCTGGAACCCGCCCCGCAGCTTCTGCCCGGAGTGCGAACACACCATCGCCTGGTACGACAACATCCCCGTACTCAGCTACCTCCTCCTCCGCGCCCGCTGCCGCCACTGCCGCGCCCCCATCCCCTGGCGCTATCCCACCGTCGAGCTACTTTGCGGCATAATGTTCTTTGTGATAGTGAGGTATTTCGGCCCCACCCCCGCCGCCGCCAAGATGTGCCTGTTCGCCGCCATCAACCTCGAACTCGCCGCCACCGACTTCGAGGAGCGCATCCTCCCCGACGAGTTCACCCTCGGCGGCACCCTCACCGGCCTCGCGATAGCC
>CAYMTH010001064.1:0-1744 GCA_964393235.1 uncultured Solibacteraceae bacterium
GCCAAGGTGGCGTAACTCAAACGAAATAGCCTCCGGCAAACCCGGGGCGGTTCACCGCCTTCCAATGGATGCCAAGGAGCCGGAAAGCAATGATCGGAACCGATCGGGTCTCAAACGGAGTAGGCGTTGGGGCGACAACCGCGCGAGAGTGTAAGCATGTCAGCCAGGCCGTCCCTGCGCCTACCCCGCCCCGCTCCGTTCCACTTCTTCTTCCGGCCAGCACAGATCCATCCACAAGCGCAGCGTCAAGTCGTGCCGCTCCTCATGGGCCAGATACGGCCGAAGCTCCTGATAGTACCGCTCCTCCAATACCGTTTTATACAGATGCCCGGCCCTTGCCAGTTGCACCACATCGTCGCGGTCTCGCTCGATATTCCGATCCAGCTTTGCCAGGGCAAGATCGTGTGGCTCCAGGGCGAAAAGCTTCAGCTTCTCCCAGACTCCCGGAAAGAGCGGCAGAAGGCGTTCGTTGTAATTCTCGGGAGGGGTCGCGACGGTAACGCCGTCCAGATAAACCCGGTACCGCCGGTGGAGTGGAGACCCCTGCCCCGCGGCTTCTATCAGTTCTTGCCGAATGTTCGGGACCAGACTCACGAAGTCCACGTCGTTCGTAGTCCTGCCGACGCCGTACAGATGCGTCGCCACGAACCCACCAAAACAGTGCAACTCCACGGGTGCGGAAAGCCCCGCATCGACCTCATCGAAGAACGCTGCCCACGGCTCCGGCGGCCGCATCGGTTTAAGCATGAGCATAGGCCAACTGCTCCGCGCTCAAGCTCGTCAACACATTCCAATGTGCCGCGGTCTCCGGCCGGTACGTCCGCAACCATTTGCGCTCCACCTGTGGCATCGACTCGCGGCATAACGTCTCCTCCCGCGCCAGTCGCGCCCGCTCCAACTCGTGTTCCCATCCGGCAAGAACCGCCACAGCCGTCGCCGCGCCCCCCTCCCGGACAAGCACACCCTTCGCCAGGTGAACCAGATACCCGAGCCGGTTCTGCACATCCCGCAACTTGCACTGGTCCCGCAGCCAGCCCCAATCCAGATCCACATACCGGCCAAGCACCCACGGCAGCGCCTCCACCAGCCGGGTGTCCAGATCCTTCTGCACCAGAGCCCCGAGCACGACCGCCGCCGGATTCTCCAACTCCCCGCCCCGCACATGCCCAAACTTCGGATACCCCAGCGCCGCCAGCGCCCCCTGCAGACGCTCCGGATCCCATTTTTCCGGACACTCCTCCGGCGTCCGCCGCGGCAACGCAGTGGGGCGCCCGAACAGCGCCGCCGCCCGCGCCGCCAGCTTGTCCGGCGCCCGCCGGACGCCCCGCTCCAACTGAGAAAGATATGGCTGAGAGATCCCCAACCGCCGCGCCGCCTCCACCTGCGTCAGCCCGGCGCCGGTTCGCCCCGAAACCCACTGTTCTGCCGTCATTGCGGTTTCCTCTAAATCAAATATAGCAGATTCTGCAATATTCCGGTCTTGGTCGATTTCCCGCAAACTGCGACTCTTCTGAAAAGCCGTTCACGCGTCTGCGAAAAAAAGTTTTCTACCGCGAAATCAATGCGTTAGCCGGATTTTCGACTTTTTCTCCGATCCGTTTTTCGGCCTTCGTATGCTAACGGTGGAAATGGGAGGAGTTACTCCGCCCCCAAAACGAAAGGCCCTCGCCCCGGCGAGGGCCTTTCCATTTTCAGCGCCAGGAAAGGAACATTTATGCCCATCACCCCCGAAGAACGCGCCCGC
>CAYMTH010001065.1:0-1742 GCA_964393235.1 uncultured Solibacteraceae bacterium
CGGCGGCCGGGAGGGTGAACAGCTGGTCGTGCCCGCGGTCCTCGGCGAGGATGTAGACGCGGGCGCTGTCGGGGGAGAAGGCGAACTCGCCGACCGAGCGGTCCCAGCCGTCGGTGAGGAGGCGCGGGGCGCCGGGCGCCGGCCAGTCGAGCACGGCGAGGCGGCTGAGCGAGTAGAGCGTCTTGTCTCCCCGTTTAGAATGAGTGACATACAGCGCCTTGCCGTCGGGGCGGAAGCGGGGCGAGGTGTAGCTTTCCGGACCCGAAGTGAGGGCGGCCGGCTCGCCCCCCGCGAGGGGCACGCGGTAGATATGGGTGGTCGACGGGGCGTAGGCGCCGACGTTGCGGTCGGCGGTGGCGTGGAAAACGATCGACTGGCCGTCGGGCGCCCAGACCGGGGCGAGGTCGCCGTCGCCGACCCCGCGGGTGCCGTCGAACCCGGTTTTGGCGGCTAGATTAGTGTTTGCTAATAAATCTTTCGCCGATTTTTCGCCTATTTTCTGCACGAAAATGTGGGGTTTTTTGTCATCTAACCAGCGATCCCAGTAGCGAAACGGGAAGGACTCGTAGACGCGGGCGTTGTACTTGACCGGTTTTTTGTCCGGCGGGGGGACGAGGGACTGGAAGAGGATCGACTGGCCGTCGGGGCTCCAGCGGGGGCCGGAGGCGCCGGTGGGGAGGGTGGTGAGGCGCTCGGCTTCGCCGCCGGTGAGGGGGAGGATGTAGACCTGGGGTTCGGTGTCGCCTTCGCGCTTGGCGGTGAAGGCGAGGCGGGTGGAATCGGGGGAGAAGGCGGCGCCGGATTCGGCGGCACGGGTGTTGGTGAGGCGGCGCGGGGGGCGGGGGGGGGGGGGGGGGACGAGCCAGAGGTCGGAGGCCTGCTGGGCTTCGTCGTAGGCGGGTTCGGTGACGGAGAGGACGGCGAAGCGGCCGTCGGGGCTGACGGCGGGGGGCCCGACGCGACGCATGGTCCAGACGTCCTCGTGGGTGATGGGTCGCTTGGCCAGCCCGGTGAGGCTTGTAACAAGGAGGAGGGGAAATAGCAGCCGCATGAGAGAAATGATAGCGGAGTATGCTAATTTGGCGGTTGGAATGCAGGAAAGACGAGTGTTTCGACGGCAGTTTCTTTTTCTAGGCGCGCTGACGGCGGCGGGGCAGGCATTGCCGGAAATGCACGGTTTGCCCGCGAGGGCCACGCCGGGCGATTATTCGGCGGCGGAGAAGGTGGGGGCGGTGACGATCGCGGCGGATTTCGTGGGCCATTCGGTGCCGACGAATGAGCTGCCATTGAAGTCCGAGGACTATGTGGCGTGCGAGATCGCGTTCTACGGCCCGGCGAAGGCGACGATCTCTTTTCAGAACTTTTCGTTGAAGATCAACGATAAGAAGCAGCCGATCGCGGCGGTGCAGTACGGGATGGTGATGAAGTCGCTGTCGGACCCGGAATGGATTCCGCCGGAAACGGAAGGCGGGGGCGGGAAGTCGAAGGGCGGTATTTCGGGCGGCGGAGGCGGGGGCCAGGCGGGCGGACCGCCGCCGCCGCCGCCGAAGATGCCGTTCCCGCTGCGGCGCGCGATGGAGCAGAAGGCGATGAAGTCGGTTCTGCCCGAGGGCGAGCGGCCGCTGCCGGTGGCGGGGCTGGTGTTTTTCCCGTACCGGGGCAAGGATCAGAACATCGAGAAAGTGGAACTGATCTACGCCGGGCCGGCCGGGAAGGCGACGTTGAGCCTGCGGCGGTAGGCC
>CAYMTH010001066.1:0-1741 GCA_964393235.1 uncultured Solibacteraceae bacterium
GGTTTTAATTGCTTGCAAGGCCCGCACCATTCCGCCCAGAAGTCGACGAGGACCGGCTTGTCGGACTGCAGAACTTCGGCGTCCCAGGCCCCGTCGGTAAAAGTAACTGTGTTCTTTCCAGCCATTTGTGTTTCTTGCTCCAAAACGTTTGATTCGTGCCGCCGGGAAAAGATTCAGCTCCCCAGGAGCCGCCCGTACAGCGCGCCGTATTCGGCCGCCGAGCGGTCCCAGGAAAAGTCCTTTCCCATTCCGAGGCGCATCCGCTCCCGCCACGCCTCGCGGTCGCGCCAGCACTGCAGCGCCCACCGAATCGTACTCAAAAGAGCCGCGGGGGAATACTCCCGGAACTTGAAACCTGTCGACTCTTCGATGGTATCATCCAAGCCGCCCGTCGCCCGGACGATGGGCGGGGTGCCGTACTTGAGCGAGTAGATCTGGTTGAGCCCGCAGGGTTCGTAGCGGGAGGGCATGAGGAACATGTCGGCGCCGGCCTCGATCAGGTGCGCGAGGCCGTTGTTGTAGCCGTGCCAGACGCGGAATTTGTCGTGGTGGCGTTCGGCGAGGTCGTGGAAGATCCACTCGTAGTGGGGCTCGCCGGAGCCGAGGGCGATGACGGTGACGTCCTCCTTCATGAGTTCGTCGCCGATGGGGTGCAGGAGGTCGAAGCCCTTCTGTTCGGCGAAGCGGGAGACGACGCCGATGAGGGGGCGGTCATGGGCCTCGGCGCCGAAGCCGAGGGCTTCGAGCAGGGCGCGTTTGCAGGCCGCTTTGCCGGCGAGGTTTTCGGGGCTGTAGTTTTGCGGCAGGTGTTTGTCGGTGGCCGGGTCCCACTCGGCGTAGTCGACGCCGTTGAGGATGCCGAGGAGTTTGCCGGACCTGGAGCGGAGCAGACCGTCGAGGCCGAAGCCGTGTTCCCAGGTCTGGATCTCTTCGGCGTATTTGGGGCTGACGGTGGTGACGAAGTCGGACTTGACGATGGCGCCTTTGAGGAGATTGACGTCGCCGTGGTATTCGAGCTCTTCGGGGTGGAAGTGGCGTTCGTCGAGCCCGAGTTCGCGGAGGACGGATTGGCCGAAGCGGCCCTGGTAACCGAGGTTGTGGATGGTGAAGACGTGGCGGATGCCGCCGAGGCGGGGGTCGTTCCAGAACCAGTTTTTCGCGTAGATGGGGACGAGGGCAGCCTGCCAGTCGTGGGAGTGGATGACGTCGGGGTGCACGACCTGGCGGGCGAGGTTGAGCGCGGCGAGGGAGAGGACGGCGAAGCGGAGGTGGTTATCGCCGTAGTCGTTGCCGTAGGCCGAGTAGATGCCTTCGCGGACGAAGAACCACGGGTTGTCGACGAAGTAGTAGGCGACGCCGTCGCGGTCGAGGCGCCAGACGTCGACGAGGTGCCGGAAGTAGTTGACCCAGACGGGCATCTTTTCGATGACCCGGACGATGCCGGGCGGGTGGATGCCGCGATATTTGGGGATCACGACCGAGGCCTGGTGGCCCTGCCGGACGAGGGCCGCGGGAAGGGCTCCGAGTACGTCCGCCAAGCCGCCCGTCTTGGCAAACGGCGCCGCTTCCGACGCCACCATCATCACTTTCGCCATCGCCCCCATCATATCGTGCGGGGGCGCGGCGGGTTCGCGATGGCGTGGTGCGCCGGACGCGCGACCTCAGCTGCGGAACATGAAATACACCGCGCCCATGATACACAACGAGGCCCAGAGATAGTCGAGCTTGAAGGGCTGCTTCA
>CAYMTH010001067.1:0-1262 GCA_964393235.1 uncultured Solibacteraceae bacterium
GTCGATCACCAGCCGGTAATCCCCCGGCGGCAGCCCGGCAAACAAAAAGTTGCCCTGCTCGTCCGTCACCGCGCTCCTCTCAATACCGGTCGCCCGTTCCACCAGCACCAGCTTCGCCTCCCGAATCACGGCCCGGCTGCCGTCCCGAACCGTTACCCCGAGGGTGCCGCGGAGGGATTGGGCCGGCATAGCCAGTGCCAGCAGGAACACGATGGGGAAAAGGCGCATATCCTTCAGGATATCGGACTTTTATAGTCCAATATCGATCCCCACCCCTTTGCTAGACTAAGGACCCTGATGCGCCTGATTCTGCTGCTGCTAACGGCCTGTTCCGCGCTCCTGGCCCAGCCGGCCTTTCCCTCCCGCTTCTCCCCGACGCTCGCCGCGCGGGCCGACGTGAAGCGCGCGCTCGACTACATCGACGCCCACTTTGACGAGCAGGTGGCCGAATGGATCCGCATCACCGAAATCCCCGCTCCCTCCGGCGGTGAAGCCGCCCGGGCGGCCTACATAAAGCAGGAGTTCGAAAAGGCCGGCCTGACGGCATCCATCGACCCGCACGGAAACGTCGAGGCGCGCCGCAAAGGCACCGGCAACGGGCCCACTGTTGTCTTCGCCGCGCACATGGACACCGTCTTCCCCGCCGGCACCGATGTAAAGGTGACGCGCAAGCCCGACGGCACGCTCCACGCCCCCGGCGTCGGCGACAACAGCGCCTCGGTCGCCAACCTCCTCCAGGTCATCCGCGCCCTGCGGCACGCGCAGGTGCAAACTAGCGGGGACATCATATTCCTCGCCACCGTCCAGGAAGAGGTTGGCCTGAAGGGCATGTACGCGTGGCTGGAACGGAATAAAGGAGTGGCCGATCTTCTCGTGGCGATGGATGGCGCCCTCGGGCCTGTGAACTACGGAGCGCTCGGCATCTACTGGTCGCGGATGAAGTTCACCGGACCCGGTGCCCACACCAATCGCTCCCGCGGCGTGCCCAACCCGGTGCTCGCCGCCGCCCGCTGCATCACGGACATCTATACCGTCCCGCTCCCCGACCGCGGCGCCGAAGTGTCGGCGGTCTACAACGTGGGCGGGATGATGACGGCCGGCAACGTCGTCAACGCGTGGGGCAACCGGAATGTGCTGCCCAACCAGCGAGTCCAGGTTGTATACAGGACGCACGTCCACCTGCGAACCCGGCATGAACGCTTCCACGCCCACGTCCACCATCAATCCGCCCTTGGTTCGCCCCGTAATGTGGCCGCTTACCA
>CAYMTH010001067.1:1272-1734 GCA_964393235.1 uncultured Solibacteraceae bacterium
GGCAACGTCGTCAACGCGGTCCCCCAGGAGGTCACCTTCACCGTCGACTTGAGGACCGTCGACAAGCAACTGCTGGCCTCCCTCGATGATTCGATCGTCTCCAAGTGCGACAGCGCGGCGCGCGCGCAGAAGGTCCAATTCACGCGCGAGTGGATCCAGAAGTCGGAGGCCGGCGGCCGCCCGGAGCAGTTGGAAGGCGCGCGCCGCCACCCCATCGTCCAGACGGCTGTCGATATCCAGCGCTTCCTTGGCGTCAAGATCATCGCCGGCAGCGAGGCCTTCGCCACCGGCTCCACGGACGCCAATGTCGGCGTGGTCAACGGCATCCCCTCCATCTCTGTCGGCCGCGGCTACGGCGGCGACAACCATACCCTCCGCGAGTGGAGCGACATCGCCTCCACCCGCATCGCCGCCAAGCAGATCGTGCTCCTGGCCGCAGCCCTCGCCGAAAAGTAACGTGAG
>CAYMTH010001068.1:0-1733 GCA_964393235.1 uncultured Solibacteraceae bacterium
GGCGCAGGAGCTTGCCGGCGACCCGGAGGGACCGGGCGGGCCAGGGCGGTGGATCGCGCGGGGCGTGTTCGTGCTCGACGGGAAGTTGACGGCGCTCGGCGCGTATATCGAGAGCGCGGATTATGGGAAGCGCGGGCGGGAAGAGGTGTGGAAGAAGCTGCGGTTGATGCGTTTTGAATGGACGGGGAAGGGGTGGGCGGCGCGCGGTGTTTTCGCCGAGAACTGCATGAACAATTTTCCGCCGGAGAAGCTCGGGGAGCGGTTGGCGATGGTGTGCCGGGACGCCAATATGGACGTCGACATGGCGCTGGCGGACGGGGCGGGGAGGTGGTCGCGGACGCCGATCGCGAAGGAACCGCCGTTCAACAAAATGGACGAGCCGACGTACTATGCGACGGGGAACGGGGAAGTCCACATGATCGTGCGGGACAATACGCTGTCGGGGTTTTTGCTGCGGGCGATCTCGAACGATAACGGGCGGACGTGGTCGCGGCCGGTGCGGACGAATTATCCGGACGCGACGTCGAAGAACTTCCCGGGGCGGCTCTCGAACGGTTGGCATTACCTGATCAACAACCCGAATCCGAAGGGGCGCGATCCGCTCGCGATTTCGTTCAGCCGCGACGGCTGGGAATTTGAGAAGCCGCACATCATTCGCAGGGGCGCGCCGGAGCAGCGGCACGCGGGGCGGGCGAAGCGCGGCGGCACGCTGCAGTACCCGCACGCGGTGGAGCACGGCGGATCGCTGTGGGTGATTTATTCGACGAACAAGGAAGATATCGAGATCGCAGAGGTCAAGCTGGCGGGGCTCGGGCTGGAGAAGTTGCGGTGAGGGCGCTGGCGCTCTTGTGCCTGGCGGCGGCGTGCGGCGCGGCGGAGTTCGACGTCGTCGTCTACGGCGGGACGCCGGGCGGCGTGGCGGCGGCGATCGCGGCGGCGCGGATGGGCCGGTCGGTGGCGCTGGTCGAGTATCACCGCCATATCGGCGGCATGACGACGAGCGGGCTGGGGAAGTCCGACATCGAGACGCGGGAGGCGATTGGCGGGCTGTTCCGCGAGTTCACGGCGCAGGTGAAGGCGCACTATGTGGAGCACTACGGCCCGCAGTCGGAGAACGCGAAGAAGTCGCGCGACGGGTATTACTTCGAGCCGTCGGTGGCGCAGCGCGTGATGGACCGCATGGTGGCGGGGGAGTCGCGCATCCGGGTGATGACGCATCACCGGCTGGAGGAGGTGTTTCGCCGGGGGAATCGCGTTACGGGCATCCGGGTGCGGAACCGCGCCACGGGCGCGATGGTTGAACTTGCGGGGCGCGTGTTTATCGACGGGACTTACGAGGGCGACCTGGCGGCCTTCGCCGGCGCGCGCTACCGCGTGGGGCGCGAGAGCCGGGCGGATTTTAATGAGCTGCACGCGGGCGTGGTCTATCAGGACTTCGAGACGCGCACGTTTCTGCCGGGCACGACCGGCGAGGGCGACAAGCGCATCCCTGCATATACGTTCCGGCTGTGCCTGACGGCCGACCCGGCCAACGCGCGGGTGCTGACCGCGCCGCCGCCGGAATACGACCGCGCGCGCTATCTTGGCTACGTCGACGATTGGAAGGCCGGGCGCATGGGGCCGCCGCGTGTGATGAAAGACGGCGTCGGCTACTACGGGCCGACGTTCAATACGGTGGTGCGGGCGCTGTCTTTCGCCGAGTTGCCGAACAGGAAGTACGACGTCAACATGAA
>CAYMTH010001069.1:0-1731 GCA_964393235.1 uncultured Solibacteraceae bacterium
GCGCCGCCTTCACGATCGGGGGCCCTTCCTCGATCGTCAGCGTCAGCGGCTTTTCGACGTACACGTCCTTGCCCGCGTTCAACGCGTCGATCGCGCACCCCGTGTGCCAGTGGTCCGGCGTCGCGATCAGCACCGCATCGACGTTCTTCTGCGCCAGCAGCTTGCGGTGGTCGGTGAATCCCTGCGCCTTGGTGGCCTTCTGCTGCGCGCGGTCGATCCGCTCGCCGTAGACGTCGCAAACGGCCGTCACGTCCACCTGCCCGGTGTTCATGAACGTGCCCATCACGCCCGTCCCGCGACCCCCGCAGCCGATCAGCCCCAGCTGCACACGGTCATTGGCGCCCATCACCCGCGAGTAGCTCGCCGCCGTCATCGCGGTAGCCCAGTGGATCGCCCGCCGCCGCGAAATTCCTTCGTTTGGCATGCGCATGATTATATCAACGGGTCCTCTACAATAGAGCATGCATTCCGGCCTCGCCCGCCTGTGGCAAACCCTGCGCGAAGCGCTCCGCGGCGAGACCGTCGACCATACCGCCGGAAGCCTCGATCACTCCCTGCTCCTCCTCGCCATCCCCATGATCCTCGAAACGGCCATGGAGTCCCTCTTCGCCGTCGTCGATGTATTCTTCGTCTCCAAACTCGGCGAAGACGCCATCGCCACCGTCGCCCTCACCGAATCGCTCGTCGTCCTCGTCATCGCCGTCGCCCTCGGCCTCAGCTTTTCCACCACCGCCTTCGTCGCCCGCCGCATCGGCGAAAAGAACCCCGTCGAGGCCGCCCGCGGCGCCGCGCAATCGGTCCTCATCGGCCTCGCTTCGTCCGCCCTGATCGGCCTCATCGGCTTCGTCTTCGCCCCCGAACTCCTCACGCTCATGGGCGCCACGCCCGGCATCCTCGCCAACGTCACCTTCGCCCGCATCGTCCTTGGCGGCTGCGGCACGCTCATGATGATCTTCCTGCTCAACGCCATCTTTCGCGGCGCCGGCGACGCCGTCATCGCCATGCGCGTCCTCTGGGTCGCCAACGTCATCAACATCATCCTCAACCCCTGCCTCATCTTCGGCCTCGGCCCCTTCCCCGCCCTCGGCATCGCCGGTTCCGCCGTCGGCACCGTCATCGGCCGCGGCTCCGGCGTGCTCTACCAGCTCTGGCTGCTCCGCCAGGGCGCCGGCCGCATCCACATCCAGCGCGCCGACTGGCGCCCCAACGCCGAACTCCTCCGCCACATCCTGAAACCCGCCCTCCACGGCATGTTCCAGATCTTCGTCGCCACCGCCAGCTGGACCGCCCTCGTCCGCATCGCCGCCACGTTCGGTCCCACCATCCTCGCCGGCTACACCATCGGCATCCGCGTCATCATGTTCAGCATCATGCCCTCCTGGGGCCTGTCCAACGCCGCCGCCACGCTCGTCGGCCAGAACCTCGGCGCCCGCCGCCCGGACCGCGCCGAGACCGCCGTCTGGCGCGCCGGCTTCTACAACGCGCTCTTCCTCGGCGCCCTCTCGCTCGCCTTCATGATCTTCCCGGTGCGGATCCTCAGCGTCTTTTCCAACAACCCCGCCGTCCTCGACGCCGGCGCCCTCTGCCTCCGCTACATCAGCTCCACCTACATCTTCTACGCCTACGGCATGATGATGCTGCAAGCCTTCAACGGCGCCGGCGACACCGCCACCCCCACCCGCATCAATCTCATCGCCTACTGGGCCATCCAGATCCCCCTCGCCTGGCTCC
>CAYMTH010001070.1:0-1726 GCA_964393235.1 uncultured Solibacteraceae bacterium
TGGGCACGCTGGCGCTGGCGGCGTTCGCGGTGCCGCCGACGGTGTTCGAGCCGCCGCTGGAAACGCTCGAGTTGAAGATGCCGGCCGCGCCGGCCGCGCCGGTCGAGGCATTTCGCCTGCCGGAACCGGTGGCCGAAGTAGCGCCCGCGCCCGCCCCGGCGCCGGCGCCCGCGGCCACGCCGCCGATGCCGGAGCAGCCGCCAGTGGCGGCGCCGGGCGAGAAACAGCCGAGCTGGATGCGTCGGAATCTGGGCAAGTTTCCGCGGCTGTTCCGGAGGCGAGCGCAGGAAGGCGCGCCGAAGGAGTAGCGTGCTAGCATCGCCTCATGCAAATCGCACGGCGATGGATGATGCTGACGGCGGCTGTCGCCGTCTCTTTCGGGCAAAGCGGGGAGCCGTACGAGGTCATGACGGTGCGGGACGTGATGGTCCCGATGCGGGACGGGGTGCGGCTGGCGCTGAATGTCCACCGGCCGGCGCGAGGGGGTGTGGCGGCACCGGGGAAATTTCCGGTCATTTTGAGCCGGACTCCTTACGATAGGAACACCGAGGACCCGTTTGTCGCCTACGCGGTGAAGCGGGGGTATGTGGTGGTCGCGCAGGACGTGCGGGGGCGATATGCCTCCGAGGGGCGGTGGGTGCCGATCGCCGACGATCCGAACGACGGGTATGACACGGCGGTGTGGATCGGGCGGCAGCCGTGGTGCGACGGGTCGATCGGGACGATCGGGTCGTCTTATGTCGGGGCGACGCAGCACGCGCTGGCGATTGCGAATCCGCCGCATTTGAAAGCCATGGTGCCGCGGAACGCGATGTCGAACTTCGGGCGGTACGGGGTGCGGCACAACGGGGCGTTTGAACTGCGGTTCTTCAACTGGGTGCTGACGATGGGCGCGCCGACGGGGGGCGGATCGGAAAAGGCGGCGCGGCGGGCGGCGACGGACCCGGCGGCGGTGCCGGCCATTATGGAGATGAGCGGGAAGGTGAACGAGTGGGTTCGTTCGCTGCCGCTGCGGGCGGGGACGACGCCGCTGAAGTTCACGCCGGATTATGAGAAGTGGCTGATCGAGGCGATGGGGCACGGGGAGTACGACGATTTCTGGAAGAACTCGGGGTCGAGCGTGCTGGACCATCTGGACACCTATAAAGACGTGCCGGTTTACCACGTGACGGGATGGTATGACTCGTGGGGGACGCCGGTGGCGAACATGAATTACCCGGCGTTGACGCGGACGAAGAAGAGCTTGCAGCGGCTGATTGTCGGGCCGTGGATTCACAGTTCCGAGCGGTTGGATTTTGCCGGGGAGGCGCAGTTCACGGCGGACGCGGCGCTGGATTTGAACTCGTTTCAGACGCGGTGGTTCGACCGGTGGCTGAAGGGGATCGAGAACGGCGTGGACAAAGAGCCGCCGGTGAAGATTTACGTGATGGGCGGCGGAGACGGGCACAAGACGCCGGAGGGGCGGATTTTTGTCGGCGGGCGGTGGCGGGAGGAGCGGGAGTGGCCGCTGGCGCGGACGGTGTACACCGATTTCTATCTGCGCGCCGGGGGCGGGTTGTCGAAGGCGGCGCCCGGCAATGACGCGCCGGTTTCGTTTGCGTTCGATCCGCGGGATCCGGTGCCGTCGCTCGGCGGGAACGTGAGTTCGCAGGGGACAATGGGGTTTCAGGGGGCGGCGGACCAGCGGTGCCGGGCGGGGTTCTGGTTGTGCAAGGACACGCTGCCG
>CAYMTH010001071.1:0-1725 GCA_964393235.1 uncultured Solibacteraceae bacterium
CGCCGATGTCGCGGGCGCGGGCGTCGAGGACGGCGGGGCGGGGCGGATCGAGGGTGGTGAGCACGGCGCCGGCGCGGACGGGATCGCCGGCCTTGAGGGAGATGCGGCTCATGTAGCCGCCGACGGGCGTGGTGATGGTGTAGCGGTCGCGGAGCCGGGTTTTGCCCTCTTCCTCGATGGTGACGCGCAGCGGGCCGGTGGTGACGGCGGCGGCCTCCACGGGCACCGGCTGCGGGCGCATGCCCCAGAAGATGGCGCCGCCGGCGATGGCGCACAGGACGATAACCCAGATCCAGCGTTTCACCGGCTACTCCCGCGCTTTCAGGACTTCGACCAGATCGAGATGGTTCACCTGGCGGCCGACGAGGAAGGCCGAGCCGGCGGCGGCGAAGGCGACGATGAGCGCCGCGAGCGCGTAGGTGGACGGGTCGACGACGACCGGCACGCGGAAGAGTTCGGTTTGCGCGGTGGCGGCCATGACGCGGGCGAGCCCGTGACCGGCGAAGAGTCCAAGCGGTATGGCGAGAAAGACCAGCACAGTGAGCTCTCCTAACAGGATATAAGCCACCTCGCCGCGAGTATAGCCGAGGACGCGGAGGCTGGCGAGTTCGCGGCTGCGTTCGCTGAGCGAGATGCGCACGGTGTTATAGACGACGCCGATGGCGATGGTGCCGGCGAGCAGCGTGTTGAAGAAGGCGAACGTCAGCATCTGGGCGGCCATGGTTTCGTAGAAGGCGCGGAGCACCTGTTCGCGTTCGACCGAGCCGGCGACGGCGGGGATGGTTTTGAGTTTCTGGTAGAGCGCGGGGCGGGCTTCGCGGTCGACCATGAGCAGGGCGCCGGTGGCGCTGTCGCCCTCGCGCAGCAGGCGGTTGAGCGACGACCGGCGCATGTAGGCCGAGACGCCGATGTACTCTTTGACCACCGCGGCGACGGGCACCTGGCGCACGGCGCGCGAGCCTTCGAGCAGTTCGACGGTGAGCAGGTCGCCGGGGCGGATGTGGAGCATTTTGGCGAGGTGGTCGGTGAGGAGGATGCCCTCTTCGGGGATTTCGACGGTGCGGAAGTTCTCGTCGAGCAGGCGGCGGAGGTGGCCGTCGGGCTCGTAGCCCTGGAGCGCGGTGCGGTAGGTCCGCTGTTCGAAGCGGAAGCGGGCGGCGACGTTGCGGGTGGGTTCGGCGTAGGTGACGCCGGGGAGGGAGCGGAGCGAATAGAGCGCGCGGGTGGAGACGGGATTGAAGAAGGTGACGTTGACGTCCTCGATCTGGGCGCGGCGAAGCTGGGCGAAGACCATGTAATCGACCGCGTCGCCCCAGAAGCCGCCGAGGATGAGGATGGCGGTGGACATGGCGATGCCGGCGATGGAGAGCAGGCTCTTCACCGGGCGGCGTTCGATATTGCGGACGATCATGCGGGTGGGCTGGGAGTACCACGGCAGTTCGAAGAGGCTGCGGCGGTAGAGCCCGGGATTGGCCGGCTGCATGGCGACGGCGGGCGATTCGCGGGCGGCGCGCCAGACGGCGAAGATGGTGCCGGAGGTGGCGGCGACCATGCTGAACAGGAAGGAGTAGACGAAGACGCGCGGGGAGAGCTCATAGCGCATGTACGGGAAGCGGTAGAAGTCCATGTACATGTTGGCGAGCCCGCCGCCGAGCCACAGGCCCCCGCCAACGCCCATCGCCGTGCCGATGGCGACGATGACCATGGTGAACTTGAGAAAATGGA
>CAYMTH010001072.1:0-1713 GCA_964393235.1 uncultured Solibacteraceae bacterium
CGGTAGCTCTCTTCCAGAATCTTGATCTCGTCGTTCCGCCGCAGCGCCGCGTAGAACGCCCGGCGTACCGCCGTCAGAATCGACAACCGCGTCACGTCCCGCGCTATTTCACTCGATTCCCTTGTCCTCGTCGCAAAGTCGATCCGCGCCGGCCGCGCCGGCCCGATATCGAGCGGCTGCGTCACGCTGAACGACGTCACCAGTCCCGACACGTTCTCCGGCACCCGGTACGTCTGCCGGCCCGCCAGCGCCGCGAACTCCGGATTCGGCCGCGCCGCCGCCGACCGGATGCCGGCCCGGGCCGCATCGATCTGCGCCTCACCGGCCCGCAGTTGCGGATGGTTTTCGATCGCCAGCTGGATCGCCGCTTCGAGGGTCAGCGGCGCCGCGGGCGCGGCAATAGAAAACAGTAGGAACGCACAAGTGCGGACGTGTCGCAAAAAAACAAATCTCCTGAATGGCAACGCGGCCGGAATTGAGACTGTAAAACGATTTAGATTGGCAAGCCTTCATGTCAGATTCAGGAATTCTGACTAAAACTACTGGCTTTGGGCTCTAGTTTACCCCTTCTCGGCTCTTCTCACACGCACCCATCTGTCCTGCATCGGCGGAAAATCGAACTCGAGGATCCCGCCGGCGTCCGTCACCCGCTCCACGATCTCCTCATCGTCGATCTCCACGTCGTACTTCGCATGCGGCTGCAGCCCGATCACATAGGTCTTCTGCAACTCCGCGTTCGCCGGCTGGAACTTCATCTCGTCCCGCCCGAAATGAACCACCGTCCCGCCGATCTCCACCGGCGCCGGCGAGCTCAGCCCCCGGTCCTTCCGCCGGCCTTCTTCAAAGAACTGCACCTTCCGGTCGCTGTAATGAAACCACGTCGCGTCGTCTTCCCAGCTCGACCGCAGCGCCAGCCGCCCCGACGCCTCGTGGTGCATCGACAGCGGCAAGTGATAGTAGCTCAGCCCCGGCTGGTACGGATTCGCCCAAAGAAACTCGTAGACGATCCCGAATACGCCCCGCATCAAAAACCGGTCGTGGATCAGCCAGCCCTGCACGAACTGCGTCTCCTGTGCGTTGGTGTCGAAGGCCACCATCGACAAGTCCGCCGCGCGCGCCAGCGCCGCCACGCGCAGGTCCGGCTCCCCGTCGCCGTCGTAGAACGGCACCCGGTAGTCGTTTTCGGCCGCCGGGAACGTCGCCGGGTAATAGCTCAGGACGTGGTACGCCGGCAGCTCTTTAAAATACCGCGGCGCGTCCTCCCGCAGGTCGATCTGGATCGCGTCCCGCACCGCGTGCAGCATCTCGAACATCGCGTAGCTCTCGTCCCGGCCATACCGGTACGATCCGTTCCGCAGCCCGGGCGCCACTTCCTTCCGCCACCACTCCTTCACCAGCCGCTGCAACTCTTCTTTGTGGCCCACCACCACCGCCGCCAGCGCCCGGTCCCGCATCGTCGCGAAGTCGCGCTTTGCCGGCGGCGCCGCTAGCGCGGCCCGCAGCCGGTCCCCCAGCGTCTTCGACTGCTCCGCCGTCATCACCCCTTGGCACCAGTCCAGCACGATCGCCTGCTGCCGGATATCCTTCGTCTGCAGCGCGAACGTCACCGCCTGCTTCCCGAACTCCTCGCTGCCCGCTGCCATGTGGTAAAGAGCGTGCGCAAACCCCGGCTCCGCCATCTGTGCCTTGCCCGCCACCAGCGTCTCGAACTGC
>CAYMTH010001073.1:0-1712 GCA_964393235.1 uncultured Solibacteraceae bacterium
GGTGTCGGCGGGGGAGAGCGTGGCGCTGCTGGGGGCGAACGGGTCGGGGAAGACGACGTTTCTGCTCCACTTGGCGGGTTTGTTGCGTGGGGACGGGGATGTGCGGGTGGGCGGGGTGACGCTGGAGGACGGGACGGTGGGGGAGATCCGGCGGAAAGTGGGCTACGTGTTTCAGGACTCCGACGACCAGTTATTCATGCCGACGGTGCTGGAGGATGTAGCATTCGGGCCATTGCACGCGGGCATGTCGGCGGAGGCGGCGATGGAGAAGGCGCGGGAGATACTGGCGACGCTGGGGATCGCGCATCTGGCGAACCGGGCGCCGTATCATCTGAGCGCGGGGGAGAAAAAGCGGGCGGCGCTGGCGGGGGTATTGGTGATGCGGCCGGACGTACTGGTGTGTGACGAGCCGACGACATTTCTGGATCCGCCGGGGCAGCGGGATCTGGCGCATCTATTGGCGGGTTTGCCGCAGACTAAGTTGATAGCTACCCACGATATCTATTTCGCGAAAAAGGTAGCGCGGCGGGCGGTGTTTTTTGCCGATGGTCGAATCGCGGGCGACGGGCCGGTGGAAGCGGTCGCGGACCGCTTCCACTGGCAGGTTGATTAGGCGTCCGAATCCTTGCGGAAGGCGGCCCAGCGCTTCTTCTGGGCTTCAGCGATGCGCTTGCGCGCTTCGGGGCTTAGGTTCCGTTTGCGGCGGGGCTTACGGCCCGCCTTCTTGGCGGCTGATTCTTCGGCGGCGGCAACGGCCGGGGCGGCCGCGGGAGCGGCGGCGCGGGGCTTTTTCCCGCCGAGGAGAGAACGGACCAGACGGATCTGTTCTTCCAGTCGCTGTTTCTGTAATTCGAGACCTTCAAGAGCCGCTTCGTAGAGAGCGGTCTGGTCGACTTGGGATGGAGTTCTTGGCATACTCTTACTTGACAGAGTGCGACTTATCCGGGAATTTGTCAACCGAATCGTAAAAGATAGTTACAGGACCGTCATTGACAAGACTAACGTCCATATGGGCTTGGAAGACGCCGGTGGCGACATTTTGCAGTTTGTTTTTCGCTAATTCGACAAAATAGTCGTAAAGAAGGCGGGCTTTTTCCGGTGGGGCTGCGAGTTCGAAGCCGGGGCGGCGTCCTTTGCGGATATCGGCGTAGAGGGTAAACTGCGAGACCACCAGCAAGCCTCCGCCTATGTCGGCGAGGGAAAGGTTCATCTTTCCGTCCGCGTCCTCGAAGATGCGGAGATTGCAGCATTTTTCCAGGAGATAGGCGGCGTGTTCGGCGGTATCTCCGGCGCCGATTCCGAGAAATAGGAGGATGCCTTTTCCGATGGAGCCGGTGATTTCCCCGTTTACGGCTACACTGGCAGAGGAAACGCGTTGGAGGAGCATGCGCATACAGTTCAGTATGCGCCCAACCGATAGAAGGGGTCAGGATGTTCATTGAAACCTACGCATACGGGCGCGCGGGCCTTTTGGGCAATCCGAGCGACGGCTACTACGGAAAGACGATTTCGCTGCTTGTGCGCAACTTCCGGGCGCGGGTGGTGCTGTATCCGAGCGCGCGGCTGGAGATCAAGCCGGGGAAGGCGGATCTGCCGGTGTACGAGTCGCTCGACGATTTGTACGAGACGACGCGGTGGCGTGGCTACTATGGCGGATTCCGTATCATTCTGGCGCTGCTGGTGCGGTTGCGGGACTACTGCCGGGAGCAGGG
>CAYMTH010001074.1:0-1710 GCA_964393235.1 uncultured Solibacteraceae bacterium
GGAGCCGTCGGGGAAGTAGGGGAGGCCGGCCAGGTCGAGGACTTCGAGCCAGAGGCGGCGGCTGAGCATGGCGATTTCGGTCATCCGGCCGGCGGGCTGTCCGATGGGCCAGAGCATGCCAAAGTTGCGAATGGAAGCGCCGGCGGCGCGCGGGGGGCGTTCAAACACGGAGACTTTCCAGCCGCGTTTGGCGTAGGCGTAGGCGTGGGCGAGGCCGAGGATACCGGCGCCGATGATGTTGACTTTCACCGTTTTCTCCAATGAGTGGCGAGGGCGGCCGAGCCGAGGAGGGCGGCGGCGCCGAGAGAGTAGAAGAGGGCGTCCCAGCCGAAGCGGCTGGAAATAGTGGCGACGAAGTAAGGGGACAGGACCTGGCCGGCGGAGCCGACGCCGTTGACGAAGCCGGCGGCGCGGGCGACGGCCTCACGGGGCACCGCTTCCTGCGTGCCGGAGCCGGCCATCAGGGTATCGGGTCCGAAGGTAAAGATGCCGATGAGGGCGATGGAAGCGGTATTCCACAGGGGGCCGAGCGGGCTGATGACGGGGTAAAGGGCGCAAAGTACGGCGAGGATGGCCATCATGGCGGAGCCGACGGGGAAGCGGCGGCCGCGGGTGGCGTGCTCGGAGACGTAGCCGGCGCCGAGCACCCCGGCAAAGCCGATAGCCTCGAAGACGGACGAGGCGTAGCCGGCCTGGACGGGGGCATAGCGAAGGTGTTCGGTGAGGTAGAGGGGGAGCCAGAAGAGGAACGAGTAACGGGTCATCTTGACGAAGAAGTACATGACCGCGATGGCGGCGAGGGCGGTGGTGAAGGGGAACTTCGAGGAACCTTGGGGAGCGCCGGGGGGGGGGGGGGGGGGTGGATCGGGGGCCTTGTCGCGGGAGAAGAGGCCGAACAGGAGGGCGACCACGGCGAGGACAAGAGAGGGGACCCACGCGGCGCGGCGCCAGCCGGCGGAGGCGGAAAGGGCGGCGAGATTGGAGGCGAGGAAGCCACCGGCGACGAGATGGGTGCCCCACCAGGCCATGATGACGCCGCGGTTGACGGAGGGGAACCATTCGCGGGACATCTTGAGAACACCGGGCCAGCCGGAGGCCTGCAGGAAGCCGTTGGCGCCCTGGGAGAGGCCAAGAGGAAAGGCGGAGCCGGTGAGAGCCGACATGAGGGCGGAGCCCAGCGCGCCGGTGGTGACGACGAGGCGGGCGCCCCAACGGTCGGCGAGGTGGCCCATGGTGAACTGGCCGATGGAGTAGGCGGCGCTGTAGAGGAAGAGAACCTGGGCGAGCGCGTCGGAGGAGTAGCCTTGCTCGGATTTGAGAAAGGGCATGAGGACGCTGAAGTTTTTGCGGCAGAGATAGAAGCCGCAGTACATCAGCCACGTTAAGCCGAAGATTCGCCAGAACACTTAGTGGACGAGGATAGCGGCGGGAAATGACGGGCGGATTACGAACGGGAGACACTCGGGTTGCGGGAGTTGGATTCACGGGATGTTCACGCGGGCGCCATCGGGTTGAGGAGAAGTGTGGGTATTCTGCGGGGGAATGAGAACTCCTGGGGAAGTGCTGGCCGGGCTGTGGCGGAATCCGGTGGAGTTGTTGGTACGGCGATGGAACTGGAAGTCGGCGTTGTGTTCGTCGGTGTGCCGGGGGGCGATCTTTTTCGCGGTGAATTGCAGCGCGGGAATCGATGCGGCGTGGCGGGCGATGCTG
>CAYMTH010001075.1:0-1701 GCA_964393235.1 uncultured Solibacteraceae bacterium
TTCCGTTGAGGTTGCAACCCCTTTGCGCCCAAACCGGATGACCGATCCCGGTCGCCTCGACGGCAATCTCACGACCATGTCACGGTACGATTCCCACCTTCGTAGGATCCGCGATCCCTAAATGCTCGAGTATCGTAACTTCCTCACACAGCCGGTCTCCCTCCCCCCAATTTCCCCAAAATCCCGCCCCCGCCAAAACGCCGTTCACACGTCTTAGAAATATTTCTCAATTTCCCTATCCCGTTCCCCATCAACGCGATACGAAAACCGAACCGCTCACGAATCGAGCAATTGGCACTTCCGCCTCCGCGAAAATGCGAGCAGGAGGATAAAAATCCGTATGAGTAATCGTAAGCGTTCCCGGGCTGAGCAGGCGCGCATCAACGGTGCCAAATCCAAAGGACCCAAAACCGCGGAGGGCCGTCTCCGCATCGCCCAGGCCAACACCACCCACGGCCTCTACGCCATAAATGCGTCTGTACTCAACATTGAGCCCCTCGAGGCCTTCCAGTTCTATCGCGACGCCGCCGTCCGCCGCTTCAAACCCCGCGACCCCCTCGAACTCCAGTACGTCGAGGAGTTCGCCGATATCTCCTGGCGCATCGCCCGCCTCCGCCAGTCCGCCACCGAGGCCGTCAACAAGGAGATCTACCACATCCGGACCAACGCCACCCGGCCCATGGCCCGCCCGGCCATCATCGCCGAGGCCGAAATCGCCGGCTCGCAAAAAAGCGGCGCCCAGACCGTGCTCCAGGCACGCATCTCCGCCCTCATCCGCGACCGCCAGGCCGTGCTCCGCGAACTCCGCGCCATCCAACAGGCCGATTTCCTGGAAATAACCCAAATGTCGTTGAAAACATTGGGTCCGCCCCCGGAAATAACCCAAGGAGAACCCAAAATAACCGACCCGGAACCCGGGCAAACCCGGCTTCAGGAGATGCCGCAATGACCTGCCTCCACATGGCGCCTTACTTCGTGCCGCCCTTGCCGCGCGTCGCCACGCCCGCACCCGAAGTGTGCCCGTCCGCGCCCGCGGACCCGCAAACCACGTCCGCCGCCGCGCCGGACGCCGCGCCCCCCGTCCATCAAGCGACCGATCCGCTCGCCATCGACCCCGCCGTCCCCGTCTCCGCCTGGGCCGCCGAACGTCTCGACTTCCACGCCGACCCGTTCCAGCAGCAGATCCTCGACACCCCCACCCCGCGCCTGGCCCTCTGCTGCTCCCGCCAGAGCGGTAAGTCCACCGTCGCGGCCGTCAAGGGGCTCCATTTCGCCGCCGCTAACCCCGGCTCGCTCATCCTCTTCGCCGCGCCCTCCTCGCGCCAGGCCGTCGAACTCCTCCGCAAGTTCCGCGGCTTCGCCGAACGGCTCGTCGACGGCCGCGTCAAGTCGGACCCGGCCTTCCAGGACTCGGTCCTCCTCCCCAACGGCAGCCGCATCATCGCCCTGCCGCAAAGCCCGGCCACCATCCGCGGCTTCTCCGCGCCCGCCCTCATCATCGTCGATGAGGCCGCCTTCGTCGAGGACGCCATGTTCCGCGCCCTCTCCCCCATGCTCGCCACCTCCAACGGCCAGCGCTGGTATCTGTCCACCCCCAACGGCTGCACCGGCGAGTTCCACCGCGTCTTCACCGGCGACGACAAGGCCTGGACCCGCTTCAAACTCACCGCCGACCAGTGCCCGCGCATCTCCGCCGAATTC
>CAYMTH010001076.1:0-1698 GCA_964393235.1 uncultured Solibacteraceae bacterium
TGCATGAGGCGGCCGGAGGTGAGGTTGCCGTAAGGCATACCGCCGCGGAAGGCGACGTTATAGACGCTCATGACGCGGCCGCGCATGTCGTCGATGGTTTGGAGCTGGACGAGGCTGGTGACGAGGGCGAAGACGGAGATGAGGGCGGCGCCGCCGCAGAATAGCAGGACGCAGGAGAGCCAGAAGGTCTTGGAGGCGGCGAAGGTGATGGTGAGGCCGCCGAGGGCGGTGAGGATGAGGAGGGCGGCGCGGCCCTTGTGCTTGACGTTGTTGAGGCCGGCGACGATGAGGGCGCCGGCGACCGAGCCGAGGCCGGAGACGGAGAGGAGGGTGGAGTAGGCGTCGGCGCCGAGGTGGAGGACGTCGCGGGCCATGACGGGGAGGAAGGTGACGAGCGGGAGGCCGAGGAGGGTCATCAGGAAGGCGAGGGTGATGAGGGCGAGCATGCCCTCGCGGTCGCGGACGAAGTGGATGCCGCCCTTCATGGCTTCGAGGGGGCTTTCCTTTTTGACGCCGGAGGGCAGGCGGGCGGGGAGCATGAGGAGGGAGATGATGACGGCGATGAAGGACAGGCCGTTGAGGGTGAAGCACCAGGCGGCGCCGAGCTGGGCCATGGCGACGCCGCCGATGACGGGGCCGATGACGCGGGCGAGGTTGAACTGGATGGAGTTGAGGGCGATGGCGTTCTGGAGGTCGTCCTTGGGGACGAGCGAGGGGATGATGGACTGGTAGGCGGGGCCGCCGAACGCCTGGGCGGTGCCGACGATGAAGGAGAGGAGGTAGATGAGTTCGACGCGGACGAGGCCGCGGAAGAGGGTGAAGGCGAGGGTGAAGGCGCAGGCCATCTGGATGAACTGCGACATGAGGAGGAGCTTGCGGCGGTCCATGCGGTCGGCGACGACGCCGCCGATGAGGGAAAAGAGGAAGATGGGGATTTCGCCGAGGAAGGCGTCGATGGCGAGCGCCCAGGCGGAGTTGGTCAGTTCGAAAACCAACCAACTCTGGGCAAGTTTCTGCATCCACGTGCCGACCGAGGAGAGACAGGCCCCGATCCACATGCGGCGGAAGTCGACGTACTGAAAAGCCTTGAAGACGCGTTGGAACAAGGGGGTTAGAAGCCGGGGAGCGGGGCGGGGCGCGCGATCAGATGGCAGATGTTGCCGTCGCAGTCGGCGAAGAAGACGAGACGGTTGCCCTGGGTGGTGAAGGGTTCTCCGAGGAAGAGGACGCCTTTTTCCTTGAGCAGGGCGTGGCCGGCGTCGAAATCGTCGACTTCGATGGCGAAGTGACGGATGCCGGGGTCGCGCATTTTGTTGGAGGGGCGTTCGCCTTCCGACGGGATGATCTCGATCATCGAGCCGTTGCGGCCGCGGACGAAGTAGTTGCCGGCGTACTCGAAATTGATATGGAATTCCAGCACGTCGCGGTACCATTCGGCGAGGCGCTGGGGATTGGGAGAGGCGATAGCCGTGTGCTCCAGACCGTTAAACATAACGGCGATTGTATCAACTCCCCGGCTTAATAGATGGTGAAAGCGAAGACGGTATTGGAGTCGGCCGGGGTGAGGGCGTATTCGCCGTTGGGGAGCGGTTCGGTTGGCTCGAGGCGGTAGAGGCCGGGGGCGACGCGGGTGGCCGAGATGCGGAGCTGTTTGGAGGAGTCCTTGCGTTTCTTGGGGTTGTCGAAGAAGAAGACTTC
>CAYMTH010001077.1:0-1696 GCA_964393235.1 uncultured Solibacteraceae bacterium
TCCAGCACCACCTCCGGCCGCACCAACTGCACCCGGCCCCCGCCGTACCGCTCGATCGTCGCCGCTCGAAAGATCTTCGTCAACTCTTTAATCTCATTGTCGGTCAACCCCGAATACGCCTTCCCGACGTTCACAAACCGCTCCCCGTCCCGCACCGCAAAGGTCACGTCGGAGAGCACGCCCGCCCGTCGCCCGTGCCCCTGTTCGGCCGCCGTCACGACGACATCGAGCGTCCCGTACGGCTTCTTCACCTTCAGCCAGTTCGCCCCCCGCCTCCCCGATTCATAAACGGAGCCGCGCCGTTTCAGCACCAGGCCCTCGTTGCCCCGCGCCCGCGCCGCCGCGAACAACTCCTCGACGTGCGCGTGATCCCGCAGCGCCGTCTGCTCGGACAGCCGCGGCAGCGCCAGCCCGTGCAGAATCTCCCGCCGAGCCTCCATCGGCAGCGGAAAGACGAGTTCCCCCCGGTGCATCAAAACGTCGTAGGCCAGAAACTCGACCGGGATCTCCGCCATCGTCCGCGCGCTGACTTTCTTCCGCGCGATCCGCTGCTGCAAAAACTGAAACGGCAGCGCCCGGCCGTCCCGGAACGCCAGAATCTCGCCGTCGAGAATCAGCGGCCCCGCCACCCCCGTAAACGCCAGCACGACCTCCGGGAACGCCGCCGTCGTCTCCTCCAGCCCGCGCGTGAACAGCTTCACTTTGCCGTTATGAACGTGCAGTTGCGCCCGGATCCCGTCGTACTTATCCTCGGCCATCCACTCCCCCGGGGCCTCCAGCTCCGCGACCGCGTCGAGCGGCTGCGCGAGCATAAAATCGAGCGGATGAAACAGCGCGGCCTCGATCGAATCGAGCGCCCCGCGCCGCGCCGCCAGCGCGACCGCCGCCAGATCGCCCGCCCGGTTGTTCGCGGCACGCACGGCCTCGGCCGGCTGCCCGGTCGCGGCCGCGACGGCCTCTTCGACCATCTTCTCCTGCAGCCCGATCCGCAGATTCCCGGTGATTGTCTTAACGAAAAACTTAATCGCCGGCGCCGCATGGGTCCGGAAGATCGTGGAAAGCAAATCGATCTTCGCCTGCGTGAGCCGCGTGGACTGCAACCGTTCGAAGTACGATTCCGCCAGCGCGAGCGGCATCGGCTCCCCGCGCGTAATGGCGCGGCAGAGGTGCGCGATGGTCTCGCCGCTATCGCCGACCTCCCGGTAGCAGACCGAGAGCGTTTCCGCGTCCCACCCGGTGACTTCCTGCACGGCCGTCCGCATCGTCGCATAGCCGACCGAAAGCTTCCGCGGATCGGTCGCCGCAAACGGCGATCCCGAAAGATACAAAACCGCCCGCCCCAGATCAGCGTCATCTAGCGTGGCAAAGTAAGCGGCCAGATGCGCGATCTTCTCATTCCGCGACCCCGTAGCCGCGACCCGTTCCGCCGCCCGCGCCAGTGCGTCCATCAGCCCCGCGCCTCCCTATCGGCGTCACGCCGGTCTCCGCCCTGATCCCGCACGGGCCCGATCGCCAACCACACCCCTTCGAATCCAAGCCCGGCCGCCGCCCCCGCCGCCGCGTCCCCGACCCGTACAAACACCAGACACCGCCCACCTGTCGACACCCGCGCGGCCCCCACCCCCCGGGCGGCCCTCCGCGCCGCTCCCGGCCACATCGACCTCCGACCAACCATCCCCACCAACGCCCCGCTCCA
>CAYMTH010001078.1:0-1696 GCA_964393235.1 uncultured Solibacteraceae bacterium
CGCGACCTCGCCCTCGCCGAATCCTTCGCCAACGCCGCCCGCGCCGCCGGCGTCCAACGCATCATCTACCTCGGCGGCCTCGGCGAAACCGGCCCCGCCCTCAGCGAACACCTCGCCTCCCGCCGCGACGTCGAGGCCGCCCTCGCCGCCGCCGGCATCCCCGTCACCGTCCTCCGCGCCGCCATGATCATCGGCTCCGGCTCGGCGTCGTTTGAGATCCTGCGCTACCTGGTCGAACGCCTGCCCATCATGATCACGCCCCGCTGGGTCCACACGCCGTGCCAGCCCATCGCGGTTCGCAACGTAATCGGCTACATCATCGGCTGCCTCGCGGCTCCCGCCACCGCCGGCCGCGTCTTCGATATCGGCGGCCCGGAGGTAATGTGCTACCGCGACCTCATGCGCATCATGGCCGAAGAACTCGGCCTCAAGCGCCGCTGGGTCATTGCCGTACCGGTCCTTACCCCGCGGCTCAGTTCCTACTGGATCCAGTTCGTCACGCCCCTCAGCCACGACATCGCCCGCCCGCTCGCCGAAGGCCTCAAAAACCCCGTCGTCTGCCGCGAAAACGAGATCAGGGAGTTGATTCCCCAAAACCTCCTCACCGTGCGCGAGTCCATCCGGGCCGCCCTCGCCAGTATCGCCGCCCGGCATGTCGAAACCACCTGGTCCATGGCCGGCCCCATCCCCGGCGATCCCGACTGGGCCGGCGGAAAGGTGTTCAAGGACCGCCGCGAAACCCTCGTCGCCGCCCCCGCCTCCGCCGTCTTCCGCGCCGTCTGCCGCGTCGGCGGCGGCCACGGCTGGTACGCCGCCGACTGGCTCTGGCGCGTCCGCGGCTGGATTGACGTCCTCGTCGGCGGCCCCGGCCTCCGCCGCGGCCGCCGCGATCCCGAACACGTCGGCTTCGGCGAAGCCCTCGACTTCTGGCGCGTCGTCGGCATCGACCGGGATCGCCGTCTCGCCCTCCGCGCCGAAATGAAGCTCCCCGGCGAAGCCATGCTCCAGTTCGAAATCGAGCCCCGCGGCGACGGTCGGGCCCTCCTCCGCCAGACGGCTCTATTCCAGCCGCGCGGCCTCTTCGGCCTGCTCTACTGGTACGCCGTCGTGCCCCTGCACCACATTGTCTTCAGCGGCATGTTGCGCGGCATCGAGCGCGAAGCCCTCCGTATCGCCGCCCGCGAAGCGGACCAACAGGCGCCCGCCGCCTGACGCCGCCCCACCCTAAAAAATGGTGCCTGCCGCGAGTGTCCCTATTTATTGCACTCGTTTGACGTCCTGCCCTTCCCCGTACTTCTCCTCCAGCGCCGCGAACAGCTCTTCCAACATCGGCAGCCGCTCCCGCACCTCCACCCGGAACCCCAGCCGGCTCCCCAGCATCCCCAGCCAGTCCAACTGCCGCCGCGTCGGCACATACACCGTCTCCCGCGACAGCGTCTCCCCCGCAATATGCCCCGGCTCGGCCGCCGTGATGTTGAGCGCCATCCCTGTCCGCGCGTCCACCGCCGCCACGGCCTCCACGTACATCGGCCGGCTCCCTCTGCTCCCCGCCATCATCCGGGGCACATAGGACCCCACGCACACCGCCCCCTGCCGCGGCCTGTTGCCCAACCGCGCCAGCTCGTCCTCGCCGAGCCACAACCGCCCCGGCAGCGTCTCGTCCAGCTGCAGTTCCAGCAGCCGCATCCCCCATCCG
>CAYMTH010001079.1:0-1696 GCA_964393235.1 uncultured Solibacteraceae bacterium
GTGCTGCGCGCGATGCGGCTGGTGCGCCTGCGGCGCCTGCTCACCCGCTTCCCCATGCGCCGCAAAACGGTCGAAGAGATCCGCGACTCCCTCCTACTGCTCGACGGCTCGCTCGACTTCACCATGGGCGGCGCCCTCTCCACCGGCACCGGCACCGACAACGAGTTCAGCGACGCCCGCAAGTCGATGCACCCCGACGACACCAAACGCCGCACCGTCTATCTCCCCCTCCGCCGATCGAACCTGTCCACCCTCTTCACCCTCTTCGACTTCGGCGACGCCACCACCAGCACCGAGATCCGCGAGCAGACCAACGTCGCCCCGCAGGCGCTCTACATGATGAACAGCAAGTTCGTCACCGAACGCTCCCGCGCCCTGGCGGCCAAAATCCTTCAGTCCGAAACCTCCGACGACGCCCGCCTCCGCCGCGCCTGGCGCACCGTCCTCGGCCGCGAACCGGCGCCCGCGGACGTCGAAACAGGCCTGAAATACATGGCCGGCTTCCCCAACCTCCCCGCCAACGACGAAGGCCGCCTCGCCCGCTGGGCCAGCCTCTGCCGCGCGCTCATCGCCTCCAACGACTTCATCTACGTGCAATGACGACACCCCTCTCCCGCCGCTACCTCCTCCGCCGCGCCGCCTGCGGCTTCGGCCTCGTCGGCCTCCAATCCCTCCTCGCCGAGTCCGCCACGGCCGACCCCCTCGCCCCCAAAGCCCCGCACTTCCGCGCCCGCGCCAAACGCGTCATCTTCCTGTTCATGCACGGTGGCCCGTCCCACCTCGACACCTTCGACCGCAAGCCCCGCCTCGAACGCGACCACGGCAAACCGCTCCCCTTCAAACGCCCGCTGACTTTCGCCGAAAACAACGTCGGCGGCCTGCTCAAGTCCCCGTGGGACTTCAAACGCTACGGCCAGAGCGGCCTCGAAATCAGCGAGCTCTTCCCGCACCTCGCCCAGCACGCCGATGACCTCTGCGTCATCCGCTCCATGGTCGGCGACAGCGTTGCCCACGGCGGCGCCACGCTTCAACTCCACACCGGCTCGAACACCTTCACTCGCCCCGCCATGGGCTCGTGGGTCGTCTACGGCCTCGGCACGGAGAACCGCAACCTCCCGGCCTACATCACGCTCAAGCCCGGCCTCTCCCACGGCGGCGCCAAGAAGTGGAGCTCCGGCTTCCTCCCCGCGGCCTACCAGGGCACCGCGGTCGGCCTCGGCGGCATGCCCATCGAGAAGATCAACGAGCCCATCGAGCACCTCAAGAACTACGGTCTCACCCCCGAGCAGCAGCGCTACGAGCTCGACATGATCCAGAAGATCAACGCCGCAAGCGCCGCCCGCCGCCGGCACGATCCCGAACTCGACGCCCGCATCCAGAGCTTCGAGCTCGCCTTCCGCATGCAGACCGAGGCCCCCGAGGCCTTCGACATCAGCAAGGAAACCCCCGCCACACTAAAGCTCTACGGCCTCGACCAACCCGAGACGGCCGACTTCGGCTGGCAGTGCCTGATGGCCCGTCGCCTGGCCGAGCGCAACGTGCGCTTCATCCAGATCAACCACGAATATGGTCCCGGCAACGAGGTGGGCTGGGACGCGCACAGCGAACTGGTCCGCCTGCACACCCGCACGGCGCTCGCGGTGGATCAGCCCATCGCCGGCCTGCTGACGGACCTGAAGGCGCGCGGCCTGCTCGA
>CAYMTH010001080.1:0-1694 GCA_964393235.1 uncultured Solibacteraceae bacterium
GGCGTCTACCTCATCCAGAAGCAGCCCGGCTCCTGCGAAGATCTGAAGAAGGCCCCCTGCGTCCCCGGCGGCCGCCTCCCGGCCAACGTCGAGGTCGCCAAGAACGCCACCATCTACCGGCCCTATAACGACAACTGGCAGCCCCGCTTCGGCCTCGCCTACCGGCTCAGCAACCGCACCGCGGTCCGCGGCTCCTTCGGCATGTTCTTCGACAACTATGCCGCCGTCGTCCAGACCGCCCAGAACTACTCCGCCCAGTGGCCCAGCGTCGGCGAACAGTTGCAGGAAAACCTCAACAACCCCACCGCCGCGCAGCTCATCCCCAACTTCTCGGGCAAGAACCCCTTCCCCTCCGGCGCCCTGCCCCAGCCCACTCCCTTTGAACAGGTGCAGTGGTACATGGACCCCAACGCCCAGAACCCCTACTCCATCCAGTGGAACTTCGGCGTCCAGCACCAGCTCGACTCCGCCACCGTCCTCACCGCCAACTACGTCGGCTCCGGCAGCCGCCGCCTCGATATCGGCGGCTTCTACAACGTCGCCACCGAACCCGGCCCCGGCAACTTCCGCGACCGCGCCCCCTTCCCCTACATCCGCCCCACCTACTATGACCGCAGCTGGGGCCGCGGCAACTACAATGGCCTCCAGCTCCTGCTCGACCGCAAGGTCCGCAACGACTTCGGCTACATGGTCAACTACACCTTCTCGAAGTCCATCGACATCGGCTGCTCCGGCTGGTACGGCGTCGAAGGCTGCTCCATCCAGAACCCCTACAAGTTCAACAATGATCGCAGCGTCTCCGGCTTCGACATGACCCATGTGCTCACCATGAACTTCGTCTACGACCTCCCCTTCGGCACCGGCAAACGGTTCTCCATGGGCAGCAAGGTCGCCAACTACGTTCTCGGCAACTGGCAGGCCAACGGCATCATCCGCCTGAGCTCCGGCCAGCCCTACAGCCTCCAGATCAGCGGCGACCTCGCCAACACCGGCAACGCCGGCACCTACATGCGGCTTAACTTCCTCGGCGATCCCGAAATCAGCAACCCCACCCCCAACCGCTGGTTCGATACCTCCAAGGTCGCCGCCCCCGCGCCCTTCACCTTCGGTAACTCCGGCCGCAACCGCCTCCGCTCCGACGGCTGGGAAAACTTCGACCTCTCGCTGTTCAAGATCTTCCCCATGCCCTGGGAAGGCAAGAGCTTCGAAATCCGCGTCGAAGGCTTCAACATGTTCAACCACCCGGTCTACGGCGTCCCCAACGCCAACCTGTCCAACGCGGCGCTCTTCGGCCGCGTGACCGGCATCGCCAATCAACCCCGCCAGCTGCAGCTCGGAGCCAAGTTCAAGTTCTGATACCCTGCACCTATGCGGTTTCTTCATCGGACGGCCATCTCCCTGATGGCCGTCCGTTTCCTTTTAGGGCAGCCCGTTTGCCGAGGTCCCGCGGAGCTCGAATCCCAACCCGCCTCCGCGCCCGCCCTCAATGCCCTCGGCGCCCACTTCGCCAAGGCGAAACAGTTCGACTGCGCCATCCAGGCCTTCACCCGCGCCGCCGCCCTCGACCGCCGCACCGGCCAGCCCCACTTCAACCTCGGCCTCGCCTACCTCGATAAAGGCGACGCCCCCCGCGCCCTCGCCGCCTTCCGCCACGCCCTCGCCGGCGACCCCCAGCTCCACCACCCCCGCTCCGC
>CAYMTH010001081.1:0-1691 GCA_964393235.1 uncultured Solibacteraceae bacterium
GGCGCAGCCATTCGCGGTTACGGTCGAGGGGCGGTAGTCTCCTTCCAGACGGGGTTGACGAAGGCGCCGTTGCCGGCGACGTCCCAGACGGCGAGGCGGGCCCATTGCCAGTTCGGGGCGTCGGCTTCGAGGGCGATTTCACGGTCGGCGAAAAGGCCGGTGGATTCGAGCGAGAGTTCCATGCGGTGCGTGGCGGCGCCGTCGCCCCAGATGAGTTCGGCGAACTGGAGCGGGAGCGTGCCTTTGACGCGGGCGGTGGCGCGGAGGCGGTTGGGGCTGGTTTCGCGGATGGCGTGATTGGGGAGCTGGACTTCGCCGGTGGAGACGAAGAAGTCGCCCGCGTCCATGGCGCGGAGGAGTTCGCCGTAGTTGTCGAACGTCGGCAGGGCGGGAGCGCGAACGTAGTTGACGTTCATGTGGGCGTAGAGTTCGTGGGTGGAGTCGATCTGGAAGACGTCGACCTCGGCGAGGAGGCGTTTGCGGAGGCCCCAGTTGTTCATGTCGTCGAGGAGCTTCAGGCTGCGCTCGCCCTGACGCGGCGAGGACATGTCGGCAGGCATCTGCTTCCAGCCGGCGCCGAAGTACGTCTTGTCGCGGAAGTGTTCGGTGTCGCGGATCTTGTCGGGGTATTCCTTCGAGCCTTTGGTACGCGGGTGGGTCTGGTAGGCGAAGCCGGACTCGGCGCGGATCATGTCGAGGAGGGTTTTGGCGCTGCCGATGGTGTAGACGCGGCCGTAGCCGGCGCGGTCCTCGACCTTCGAGGGCGAGCCGACGGGGGCCATGAACCAGTAGACGGGCTTGGGAAAGGCGACGGCCCAGTGGCCGCCGTAGTGGACGTTGGCCTCTTCGGAGGGGATGAGGAGGAACGCGCTGTCGGACTGGGCGCGGCAGTTGTCGAAGTAGGCCTTCAGTTCCTTGAGGCGGAGTTCGGTCTGGTCCTGCGGGTGGCCGTCGCCGTGGAAGTCGGCGATCATGGCGGCATCGACGCCCATGTCCTTGAGGACGGGTTTGAAGGGCGGCACCCAGCCGGGCGGTTGGGCGAGGGCCTGAACGGTGTAGGCGAAGTGCCAGTGGGCGGCCATGGTGACGAAGCCGGGAAGCTTGGGGAAGCGGTCGCGGTTGGTGAAGCGGGCGACTTCGTCGAGCAGCGGGGCGGGGTCACCGTCGCCGAGGAGGTAGAAGACGCTCATGCGCTGCACGGTGCCGGGCGGGGCGTTCATCCAGGGGTAGAAGCGGAAGTTGTCGTCGGGGAGTTGGCGGATGCCGAGCCAGACCTGGCCGCGGAAGGCGGTGTGCCAGAGATAGCCGAGATTCGTGGTGAAATCGCGGGGCATGAAGTATTTGTGGGGCGCGGGAAAGACGGCGATGGCGCCGCCCTGCGCGCGGGCGGCGAGGGTGCGGTAGCGGGCGGCGACGGGGAACTTTTCGCTCGCGTTGGGGTGAGCGGTGCGACGGACGCCTTCGGTGTCGTAGTAGGTGATCTCGGCGTCCATGTTGTTGCCGGGGCGGGCGTCGCGCGGGACGTTCATGCGGAGACCGGCGTCGTAGAAGTAGGCGGTGTCGGGCTCGGCGGTGGTGTCCGTCCCGGAGCCATTGTGGGTTGTGTCGTCGCCGGACACGTCCTGGTCACTGGTACCGATGTCCCGGTTGCCGCCACCGCCGCCACCGGCCGAGGTCGCGCGCGCGGAGCC
>CAYMTH010001082.1:0-1688 GCA_964393235.1 uncultured Solibacteraceae bacterium
ATGGCCGCGTCACCGGCGTCGCCTACTTCGACGCCGCCGGCAAACAGCATTTCCAAAAGGCCAGGGCCGTCGTCCTCTCCGCCAATGGCGCCGAAACGCCCCGCCTCCTGCTCCTGTCCCGCTCCGCCCGCTTCCCCCACGGCCTCGCCAACTCCTCCGGCCTCGTCGGCAAGAACCTCATGTACGACCTCGGCACCATGTGCTGGGCCCTGTTCGATAAGCCGCTCAACGAGTACAAGAGCATCGACGTCACCCGCGTCGTCTTCGATTACTACGCCTCCGACCCCCGCCGCGGCTTCTTCGGCGGCGCCGGCATCGACGCCCGCTTCGCCACCACCCCCATCCTCCACGCCCTCTCCGGCCTCCCGCCCGGCATGCCCCAGTGGGGCGCCGAATGGAAAGCCCGCGTCGGCGAGTACTTCACCCATTCCATGAGCAGCCTCGCCCACACCACCAGCCTCCCCATGGAGTCCAATTGCGTCGATCTCGATCCCGAGTTAAAGGATAGCTGGGGCCTGCCCGCCCTCCGCGTCACCTACCAGCGCCATCCCGACGATGTCGCCACCATGAAGTTCGCCCTCGCCCGGCAACACGAAATCCTCCAGGCCGCCGGCGCCAAAATGACCTGGGACTTCGGCTACGACGATCTCAGCTACTCCGTCCACCTCATGGGCACCTGCCGCATGGGCAACGACCCGCGCTCTTCCGTCGTCGACAAGTTCAACCGCTCTCACGACGTCCCGAACCTCTTCATCGTCGATGGCTCCAGCCTCGTCACCTCCGGCCGCCAGCAGCCCACCGCCACCATCCAGGCCCTCGCCTACCGCGCCGCCGCCCACATGATCGAATCCGCCAAACAATCCGCCATCTAACCCCGATTTCCCCTAGGAGCCTGGCTCCCCGGATTTCCCCTCCCCCTTTTCCACAAGGTAAAATATCCGAATGTCGTCCCAACTCGCCCCGTTAGCGCCGCCAAAGCGTCTGCTTTTCGGCCCCGGTCCTTCCCTCGTCGCCCCTCGGGTCTACGAGGCTATGGGCAAGCCGATCGTCGGCCACCTCGACCCCTTCTTTTTCCAGGTCAATGAAGACATCCGCGCCGGCCTCCAGGCCGCCTACGGCACCGCCAACGCCTTCACCATGGCCATCTCCGGCACCGGTTCGGCAGGCATGGAAGCAGCCATCTCGAACTTCGTCGAGCCCGGCTCCAAGTTCGTCGTCTTCGCCAACGGCTTCTTCTGCGACCGCATGACCGAAATGGGCCGCCGCCAGGACGCCAACGTCGTTCGCTTCGAAGCTCCCTGGGGCCAGTCCTTCGACGACAACGCCGCCGCCGAGTTCATCCGCAAGGAAAAACCCCACACCGTCGCCTTCGTCCACGGCGAAACCTCCACCGGCGTCTACACCTCCGGCGAGGCCATCTGCGCCGCCGCCCACGAAGTCGGGGCCCTCACCATCGCCGATTGCGTCACCTCGCTCGGCACCATGCCCATCAACCTCGACAAAACGGGCATCGACGTCGCCTACTCCTGCACCCAGAAGGGCCTCTCCTGCCCTCCCGGCCTGTCGCCCATCTCCTGCTCCCCCCGCGCCATGGAACGCCTCAAGGCCCGGACCACGGTCAACCACTCCTGGTACCTCGACCTCAAGCTCCTCGCCGAATACTACGAGGGCGCCCACCGCTACCACCA
>CAYMTH010001083.1:0-1681 GCA_964393235.1 uncultured Solibacteraceae bacterium
CGAAGAAGGCGTAGACGTTTTTGCCGTCGGTGACGGGGGTGGGGGCGGCGCGGTGGTTCAGGGTGTGCTGGCCTTCGCGTTTGGGGGCGCGGATGGACTGGCGCCACTGGACTTTGCCGGTGGCGCGGTCGAGGCTGATGGTGAGCAGGTCGTCGCCGTCGGCGCCGGTGAGGAGGATGCGGCCGCCGACGAGGATGGGCGACGATTTGCCGGCGGGCAGCGGCGTTTTCCAAACCACGTTTTTTGCGGGACCGAACTCGGCGGGGAAGGGGCCGCAGCCGGGGCACAGTCCCGATCCGCCCGGACCACGAAGCTGCGGCCAATCGGCGCCCGGGAGCGCGAGGGCGAGGAGCGGAAGGAGAAGTGCGCGCATTCCACAGCCACGATAGCAGAGGCGGGCGTTGCGGGGGAGGGCGACGTCAGGCGTCGGCGCCGGGGGGAGACGGGCGGCGGTGACGTCCGAGGGACGGGTCGATGGCGGCGGCCATGCGGGCGGGATCGGCGTCGGCGCCGAGGAAGCGGCTGACGCGCGCGGCCACGGCGGGCCCTTCTTCCATGACGTCGCGATAGGCGACGTAGAGCACGGGGATCTGGCGGACGTGGAGCAGGGCCTTCACGCGGGTTACCTGCTCCTGCAAGCTGCGCGACAGCCGTTCGCGGGACAGGCGCGCGCCTTCGCGGCCGAGGCGGTCGAGCATGGTCTGCTGGGAGTCGAGCACTTCTTCGATGTCGCGTTCCATGAAGATCACGCGGTAGCGTTCGCCGGGCGGCAACAGGGACAACAGGGGCGCGACGACCTTCACGACCTGGCCGCGGGCCTCGGACAGCCAGGCGGTATCGCGGGCCAGTTGCTTGACGCGTTCGTCCTCGAAGTAGCCGTGTGGGTTGTCGGAGTCGGGGGTGCGCCGGCCGTCCGCGAGCATGGGCAGGCCCGCGGCCGAGAGCATGCGCATCATGACCGACGTGCCGGAACGCGGGAGGCCGGAAACGATGGTGATGACGTCCTCCGCGTTGTCGGTGGCGGCGAGGGGCTGCGGCGCCGCGGCGTTGGCGTCGGGCGGCGGCGGGGCGGGCGCCGACACGTCCTCCGCAGCCGCGGCGGCGGCTGCCGCGTGGCGCTGTTTGCGGGCGGTGAACGCCTTCGCCAGATGCAGGGAGGCGAGGCCGAGATCGTCCAGGCGGTACTTATACAGCCGGGCCAGATGGAGGTGCGCGCGCGCGAAGCCCGGCGCCTGGCGGACGGCGACACGAAAGGCTCCGGCGGCGCGTTCGTAATCGCCGAGCCGTTCGAGGGCGCGGCCCAGGAGAAGATGCGCCTGGGGAAAATGGAACAGCAGTCCGGTGGCGGACAGCGCCGCTTCGACGCACTGCTCATACTGCTTCCGCGCGAAGCAGGCGGCGGCGAGTCCGTGGAGGGACTGCGCGTCGCGCGGATTCAACTCGAGGGCGCGGCGGAAGGCCTGTTCGGCTTGTTCGTTGCGGCCCAGCCGTCCAAGGGTCTGTCCGATGAAGCGGAAGACGAAGGGCTCGCTGGCGGACGACACCGAAAGCTGCCGCAGCCGAGTGAGCGCCTCCTCTTCCCGGCCCTCGGCGAGAAGCAACGAAATGAGCAGCGGGAGGTCGCTTTCCGGCCGGGCGGCGGCGCGGAGGCGCACGCGGCGCAGTTCGTTCGAGCCGCGGC
>CAYMTH010001084.1:0-1681 GCA_964393235.1 uncultured Solibacteraceae bacterium
CGCGGTGGCTGCCCGCGAACGAGGCCCCGGCCGCCGGGAAAAAGGGGAGGAAGAATGCCAAGTGAGGCGCGCGTCCCGGGCCGGTTCCTGCTGGCCGGCTTGATCGTCGCCGGCGCGGCGTGCTCCGCGCACGCGACGTTGCGCGTCCATCCGGATAATCCCCGCTATTTCGCCGACGCCGGCGGACGCGCGGTGCTGCTGGCCGGTTCCCATACCTGGCCCAATCTGGTCGACATAGGCAGCGGCGTCCCGCCGCCGGTCTTCGACTTCCCGGCTTACCTGCGTTGGATGACAGGTTACGGGCATAACTTTATCCGCGGCTGGGCGTGGGAGCCCACCAAGTGGGACACCTCCCGGATGCGGAATCCGGATTGGCGCAACGGGGCGCACACCGTCGCGCCGCATCCATGGCCTCGCACCGGTCCCGGACTGGCGCTCGACGGCCTTCCGCGTTTCGACCTCTCTCGGCACAATCCCGCCTACCTGGAGCGTCTGCGGGATCGTCTGGCGCAGGCCCGAGCCGCCGGGGTCTACCTCTCGGTGATGCTGTTCGAGGGATACGGCGTGCAGTTCCAGGCCGATGCGTGGCCGAATCACCCCTTCCATCCGGCGAACAACATCAACGGAATCGACGCCGACGCGAACGGCGACGGCAAGGCCCTGGAAGTGCACCAGCTCGCGGTGCCGCGGGTGACGGCGCTGCAGGAGTCCTACCTGCGCTGGCTGGTGACCGGCTTGAACGACTTCGACAACCTGCTGTTCGAGGTGTCCAACGAGACGCATCCCGCCTCCACCGATTTCCAGTACCACGTGATCCGCCTCGTGAAACGCATCGAGGCCGCTCTGCCCCGGCAGCATCCGGTCGGAATGACCTACCAGAACCGCCGCGGCCGCAACGAGACGCTGTTCGCGGGGCCGGCCGACTGGATCTCGCCGAACTCCGAAGGGGGCTGGCGGGACGACCCGCCCGACGCCGGCGGCCGCAAGGTGGTGCTGAACGACACGGATCACCTGTGGGGCGTGGGTGGCGACGCGTTGTGGGTGTGGAAGACCGTCACCCGCGGCGGCAACCCCATCTTCATGGACACTTACGACGGCCGGGTGCTGGGCCGGGTGCGGGCGCAGGATGAAGGCCCGCGCCGCGCCATGGGCGTCGCGATCGCGCTCACCCGCCGCCTTGACCTCGCGCGCGCGGTACCGCGCCCGGCCCTCGCCTCGACGGGATACTGCCTCGCGGATCCTGACTCCGGATACATCGTGCTGTTGCCCGAGGGCGGGGATTGCGAGGTGGATCTGAGTGCGGCCCGGGGCGGATTCGCGGTGGAGTGGCGGCCGGCCGGTGGAACCGTCGTCCGGACGGGGGAGCTGGTCCAGGGCGGCGCGAAGCGCCGCCTGCGCTCGCCGCTGGAGGGGCCCGCCGTATTGTTCTTGTCCGCCGCCGGGCCCTGAGGGCGCGGAAGCCCTTTCCCCCATGCAACGCCATCTTCCCCGACTTCTGTTCGCCGCTCTGCTGGCGGGTACGCTTCCCTTGTTCGCCGCCAAGCCGAGGAAGGCCGCGGCCGAGCCCGCCGCCGTGGCGCCGGCGGAGCACCGCGGCGACGTCGCCGACGTGGCGGTCATCCGCCGGGTGGCGCAGCACCCGGCCGCCTGGCGCCTGTGGCAACCGGTGATCATCCAGGGT
>CAYMTH010001085.1:0-1680 GCA_964393235.1 uncultured Solibacteraceae bacterium
ACGCCGTATCGCGCGTATCGCGGACCACCGTCCGGAACCGCACGATCGACAGCGCGCCCACCAGGCCGAACGCCCGCGCCACGTTGTCGCCGATCACCTGCGTCACCATCGCGATCAGTACCGCCAGCAGCACCAGCGTGGTCGGCAATGACGCGGCCGATTCGTCCCCGCGCGTCGTCCGCGCGTAGATCCACGCCACCACGCCGCCGAGCACCAGCGCGGCCAACAGCCGCACCAGCACCTCCCACGGATCCGCCGCCTGGCCCTCGGCCAGCGCCTTGGTCACGAACTCAGGCACATCGCCTCCTGTCGCAATCCCAGCGATTCCACCGCCATCCGGTACTTCGACGCCGCCTGCGGCCGCAGGTTGAACGTCTGCATCAACTCCTTGAACAGCCCCGGAATCTCGCGCTTGTACTTGAGTTCCAGAATCCGCTGCTCCGGCAGCAGCGCCGTCGCGCCGTCAAGCGCCTGGAACCGGTAACCGTCGGCCGGCGACGCCACCAGGCCCTCGTCCACCGTCAGCCGGATCGGGCCGCCCTCGGTCACCCCGAGCCGCGCCGTCCGTCGATAGGAGATCTGGCAAACCGGGCGCAGATTCCGCAGCCGCACGCGATCCTGGAACCAGCGCCCGGCCCACCCGCGCGGCGCCTCCCCATCCTGCAGCCAGGCCAGTTCCTCCACCGGCACCACCGAACGCAGCTTCCCGACGCGGTTCCGCGTCTTGAGCTTCCGCTCCAGAAAGACCAGCCCGCTATCCCCATACCGCCGCACGCGATACTTGCTGCGCGCATACGACCCGCGCCGCTCGTACACGGCCAGGTCCGGCGTGTCGAGATAGAGGCTCGTCACGCGATAGGAATCCCCGCCCTCGCCGCCCGCATGCGGGTCCGGCAGCATATGCCCGCGCGCCCACGCACGGATCTCATCGGCGCACGCCGGGCTGATGAGGAACTTCATCTCCAGCACAAAGGCCCGGCTCTCGCGTGTTTCGGTCGGTCGCATCATCTCGGTCGCTCTTCAAGGATTACGCCCGCCGTCACCGAATTGTTACCCGGTTTACAATACTTTACCCGCCGAAGAGGCCCGCCCCGGTCTCCCAGAGAATCGCCCGCCGGTCGGCGTCGGAAAGCTCCAGCGTGAAAATCTTCCCGATTTCCGTTTCGACGCTCTCCGGCAGGTCCGAGCCGGCCATCATCTGCTTCGCCGGGACGTAGTGCAGCAGGTCCGCGACGTGGTGCGGCATCAGCGAACTGACCTCGACGTAGATGTTGTGGCACACCGACGCCGCCACCGCGCACTCCAGCATATACACCGGACTGCCCGCGTGCCCAAGCACGATATTGAGCTCCGGATACCGCCGCGCCGGCGCGATGTAAAGGCTCGGCAGCGCGAACGGCACGCCGGAGCCCGTATGCGCCACGACCGCCATTTTGTTCATCAGCGCCGCTTCGAAAAAGAAGTCGCCGCGCCGCGACAGCGGATTGATCGCCTGGTACATCGGTTGCAGCTTCAACGCCCGGAAGCCGTGCACCTCGGCGCACCGCTTCACCTCGTCGCAAAACTCCTGCTCCGCGATAAACGGGTAAATGCACGCCGCCCCGGCGAACCGGTCCGGCCACTGCCGCACCGCCGCGCCGATCTCGTCGTGCTTTTTTAATGATACGGCGACCACCGAGA
>CAYMTH010001086.1:0-1676 GCA_964393235.1 uncultured Solibacteraceae bacterium
CGAGCGGGTACGGTTGCCGTTCACGCGGCATAACGTCCGGGTGACGGGCGGTTTGCACGACCGGATGCAGTTCAGCTTGAATTACAGCAACTGGGAACACAACGAAGTGGCCGATGGCGAGGTGGAGAACCAGTTCTACAACAAGCAGTTCGACTACCGCCTAGTCGCCGAGCAGCGCCGCCGCGGCGCCTTCTCCGGCAGCTTCGGCCTCTGGGGCCTCAACCGCGACTACGAAGCCGTCGGCGCTGAAGCCATCACCCCCCAGGTCTCCCAGCGCTCCTTCGCCCTCTTCGGCGTCGAAAGCATCCAGCTCGAACGCGCCCGACTCCAGTTCGGCGGCCGCATCGAACGCACCGGCTATACCCCCGAACGCGGCCGCGACCGCTCCTTCGTCGGCTTCTCCGGCAGCGCCGGCATCAACGTCCCGGTCTGGAACGGCGGCGCCTTCGTCAGCAGCTTCAACCACTCCTACCGCGCCCCGGCGCTCGAAGAGCTCTACGCCCGCGGGCCGCACGTCGGCAACCTGACGTACGAAATCGGCGACGTCAACCTCCGCGGCGAACGCTCCAACGGCGCCGACGTCTCCCTCCGCCATACCTCCGCCCGCCTCCGCGCCGAGGCCAACTGGTTCTTCTACCGCCTCAGCAACTACGTCTACCTCGCCCCCACCGGCGAGATCGAAGACGGCCTCATCGAGGCGCAGTACTCTCAGCGCGACGCCCGCTACACCGGCTTCGAGGGCCGCCTCCAGGCCGCCCTGCACCCCATGCTCTGGCTCAACCTCGGCTTCGACGCCGTCGACGCCCAGCTCCGCATCAACAACACCCCGCTCCCTCGCATCCCCCCTGTCCGCGGCCGCGTCGGCGTCGACTTCCGCTACAAGGGACTCTCCGTCGCCCCCGAGCTAACCCTCGCCGGTCGCCAGGATCAGGTCTTTACTACCGAGACCGAAACCGCCGGCTACGGCACGGCCAACCTGCGCGGCACCTACACCTGGGCCCGCCAGCACACCGTCCACCTCTTCTCGGTCACCTGGTTCAACGCCAACAACGCCTACTACCGCAACCACCTCTCGTTCCTCAAGAACGTGGCGGCGGAAATGGGCCGCGGCGTCGCCTTCAGCTACAACCTGCGCTTCTTCTAGCGCTTCGGCGGGGGCCCGGACAACTCCCAGATCGCCCCTAGGATTACCGCTACGATCGTCAGCCCCGCCCACAGCAGCACCAGCAGCCCCCGCCGGGAACCTCCGTGCCGGTTCTCGGCGGGCTGCACGCCGACGGGCGGACACGACGGGTTGCTGTTCAGAATCCTCACCACGTCGCCGGCCGCCTTCTCCGCCTCCTCCAGCGTCGGCAGAGGTTCGTGCAGGTCGTAGGCTTTCCCGTTCGCGAACACCCCGATGGCGTAGTAGATCCGGGCCGGTTTTTCCGCGCGCTTCTCTTTCGCGTAGACGCCCGTGATCGTCTGCCGCGGCAGTGTCGCGTGCTCCCCCAGCGGGAATGGGAACTGCCGCACGCGGACGCCCTCGGGCGAGATCGTCACCCGCCGCACCGACGCCGCCCCCGCCAGTGCCAGGTAGGCCAGCACCCCGAAGAACGGAACCATGATCCGTTCCCCCTCCTCCATCCGCTCCGGCCGGTCCAGGTGCCGCAATCCCGCCAGAAATAGCGGCGCAC
>CAYMTH010001087.1:0-320 GCA_964393235.1 uncultured Solibacteraceae bacterium
GTTCAGCCGCCGCGATCGTCCACCATCCCGAACAGGCTCCGCCGCCGGCCTCCAGTTGTAACGTTACATTCGCCTGTTTGCCGTAGAGCCAGGTGACGCCCTCCCACCGGCCTGTCCATTCCCCAACGCCGCTGCCCGGCTTCCCTTCCCCGCCGTATACGGGCCGAGCCAGCCGCCAGTAGCCGTCATCGCCCCGGAGCCGTTCCAACGCGGCCAGCGCGGCCTTGCGCAACACCGCGGCCTGTTCCTCCGGCAGGTCGACGATCGCCCCTGGCGCGGTTTGCAAGCGCCCCGTCGCGTTGTCCATCGGGATACCCTCG
>CAYMTH010001087.1:330-1672 GCA_964393235.1 uncultured Solibacteraceae bacterium
CCGTCCACCCGGCCCTTCGCCTCCGCGCAACCGCCGCCGGTAAGCACCACCACCGCGACGCACGCCGCCGCGTAGCTCCCCGCCGCCGAGGGATGCGAGCCATCAGGCTGAAACAGTTCCACGCCCGTTACATTCTGAAATGCCGCGCCCGCCGGGATCAGCCCCGCACCCAGCTCCTTTGCAATCGTTGCATAGGCCCAGTCGAGATTCGGCTGCAGGTCGCCGCGCCCGCGCCTCGCCCAGGTGTTGAGGAACACCGTCCGCGCCCCCTGCCGCCGGATCTCCTCGTCCCAGATCCGCGCCCAAGTGAAGAATGCCTCGGGCGTATTGACCACCATGTCCCCGTTCCACTGGTTCAACCCGAGCGTACTCTGCTCCTGAAGCACCACCACGTCCCAACGCCTTCCACGCAGCACCGCCAGCGCGTCCGTTTCTGTGTACAGCCGTTTGAGCGTCGCCCCGCCCAGTGTCACCGCCCGCGCCTCCACCAGACGCCCCCCCGCCGCCCGCGCCATCCCCTCCACCAACCCCGGCAGATTGTTGTAGTAGGTGTAGCTGTTGCCGAGAAACAGCACCCGCAGCGGTTCTTCCGCCCGGAGCGCGCAGACCGCCAGCGCCAGCCACAGTACCCGGTTCATCGCTCTGAGTATACCCACACGCAAAAAAGCGGCGGACCCGAGGGCCCGCCGCCGTTTCATCATCGTGCTGCCGTCTGCCGCCGCTTACGCCTTGGCCGGATCCATCCGCTCGGGGTTGAGCCCGAGTTCCGCAATGGCCGCCGCCGCGCGCCCCGCGTCGAACTTGCCATCGCGCGCCAGGCGCGACAGCGACGCCGCGACGATCGCCGCCGCGTCGACTTCGAAGTGCTTCCGCAGATGTTCGCGATTGTCGCTGCGCCCGAACCCGTCGGTGCCGAGCGAAACCACCCGTCCGGGCAGCCACGGCGCGATCTGGTCGGAAACGATCTTCATGTAATCGCTCGCCGCGATAATCGGCTGCGACGTCCCGCCGAGCACCTGTTCGAGGTACGACGTCCGCGGCGCTTCCGTCGGATGCAGCCGGTTCCACCGTTCCACTTCCAGGCAGTCGCGGCGCAGTTCGTTATAGCTGGTCGCGCTGTAGAGGTCCGCGGCGACTCCGTACTTGTCCCGCAGAATTTCCTGGGCCTTGGCGGCTTCGTTGAAGATCGCGCCGCTGCCGAACAGCAGCACCTGCGCCTCGCCGTTGTCGGCGCCGCGGAACTTGTACAGGCCCCGCAGGATGCCTTCGGTGACGTCGCCGGGCATGGCCGGGTGGGCGTAGTCGTCGTTGCAGATCGTCAGGTAGTAGAACCGGTCTTCGT
>CAYMTH010001088.1:0-1662 GCA_964393235.1 uncultured Solibacteraceae bacterium
CGAGACGGACACGCGGCCCGCGAGCAAGGAGACGGTTTTCCGGGTCGCGCTGCCAGAGTTCGGGCGAGGCGGCCGAGCTCTGCCGGTAGGTCTCGCTCATCACAATCATCTTCTCGATGGCGCGGAGGTCCCAGCCGCGCTCCATGAGCTCGACGGCGAGGAGGTCGAGGAGTTCGAGATGCAGCGGCCATTCGCCCTGGGACCCGAAATCCTCTACCGTCTTGACCAGGCCCTGGCCGAAGAACATCTGCCAGAGACGGTTGACCTGGACGCGGGCGGTGAGAGGGTTCGAACGGTCGACGAGCCAGTAGGCGAGGCCGAGGCGGTTGCGGGGCCACTCAGGCTTCATGGGCGGGAGGCCGGCGGGGGTGGCGGCGTCGACGGGGTCGCCGTGGGCGTCGTAGGCGCCGCGCTTGAGGATGTAGGCCTGGCGCTTGGGCCCCTCCTCCATGACCATGACGGTGGGGATGGAGGCGTAGTATTTGTCGCGCTCGGCCTGGGCGGCGTCGCGGGCGGCGAGGGCCTGGCGGGCCTCGGCGTTCATGGCGGTTTCGACGAAGGCGAGGCGGAGCTTGGCGCGCTGGGCGGGGGTGCGCTTGGCGGGCGAGAGGGCGGCGAGGGCGGCGAGCGGTTCAGTGACGTAGGTGGCGAGGGCCTCCTCTTCGGTCAGGGCGCGGTTGAAGACGCGGACGTCGCGGATGGAGCCCTGGAAGCGGAGGCCGCCGCCACCGCCGATAAGGAACGGCACCTTGGGGCCGAAGGGATAGGTGAGTTCGTCGAAGGTCGTCTTGATGGTGGCGGGCTTGCCGTCGATCCAGATGTGGACGCCCTTGCCTTTGCGCTTGCCGTCGTAGGTGAAGGCGATGTGCTGCCAGGCGCCGAGCTTGACCTTTTCGGCGGTTTCGAGGCGCAGGGAGATGTCGGTGTAGCGGCGGGTGGCGACGAAGTGGATGTAGCCTTCGCCTTCCCAGTAGTCCTCGATGCGGGAGAGGATGGCGCCGGTTTCGCTTTCGGGCTTGATCCAGACCGAGAAGCTGTAGGGCGTCATGTAGTCGAACTTGGCTTTGTCGCCGGCGTCGACGGTGCGTTTGCCATCGAAGGTCAGCTCGGTACCGGTGTTTTCGTAGACGAGGCCGTTGGTGATTTTCCAGTCGGGCGAGGACTTGCGGAGCTTCTTCTCCCAGCGGGACTGCTCCTTTTCGAGGCGCGGCTGCCAGGCGTCCCAGGCCTGTTTGGCGGCGGCGAGCTTGGCGTCGTGGGTGGCGAGGCGGGCGGCCATGTCGGGCGTGGGGGCCTTGATCATGGGTTCGTCGTTGCCGAAGTTGTAGACGAGGCCGCGCTCGGGGACGTTGTTGAAGAAGGCGAACATCGAGTAGAAGTCCTTCTGCGTGAGCGGGTCGTACTTATGGTTGTGGCAGCGGGTGCAGCCCATGGTGAGGCCGAGCCAGACGGTGGAGGTGGTTTCGACGCGGTCGGCGACGTATTCGACGCGGAACTCTTCTTCGACGATGCCGCCTTCGGCGTTGGTGCGGTGGTTGCGGTGGAAGCCGGTGGCGATTTTCTGGGAGAGGGTGGGGTTGGGGAGGAGGTCGCCGGCGATCTGCTCGATGGTGAAGCGATCGAAGGGCATGTTGGCTTTGTAGGCATCGATGACCCAATCGC
>CAYMTH010001089.1:0-1659 GCA_964393235.1 uncultured Solibacteraceae bacterium
TGGAAAAGCCCGGGCTGCTGCTGATCGGCGAGCCCGGCACGGGCAAGACGCACCTCGCGGTCAGCGCGCTGCGCATGCTGATCAACCGCGGGTTCGGGGGCCTTTTCTACGACTACCAGAACCTGCTGCAGAAGATCCGGCAGAGCTACGATCCGGCGTCGGGCTCGGGCGACCGCGAGGCCTATTCGACGGCGCTCGAGGCCGAGATCCTGCTGCTCGACGACCTGGGCGCGCACCGCATCACGGACTGGGTGGAAGACACGGTAACGAGCCTGATCACCTACCGCTGCAACCACCGCAAGCCGATCATCGCGACCACCAACCTGCCGGACCACGACATCAGCGCCACCGATCGCCGCAACCTCTCCGCCGGCGGCACCGATTACAAACGATCCTTGATCGACCAGATCGGCATGCGCGCGCGGTCTCGGCTCTTCGAAATGTGCCGGGTGATCCGGATGCCGGCACAGATCGAAGATTACCGCATGCGCAAGGCGCGCATCAGCTAGGCCATCGGCTCGTCAGCCGAGCCGCCGTAGATCGACGGCACTTTGCCGCCCATCGGGCGCAGGTAGGTGGACAGCTGGCCGCGATGGTGGATGGAGTGGACGTTGGCGAAGTTCAGGTAGGCCACGGCGGGGAGCTGGAACATGCCATAGAAATCCACGGTGGCGGCGAGCTGCTCGCCGGTCATGGCGGCCACGCGAGCGCGCGCCGCGGCCCGGGCCGGCTCCCACCAGGCAATGATTTCGGCCGGGGTGGCCGGGGTCTCGCCGGAGGGGAATTCGCCGAACGCGCCGTTGGCGACCGAGTCGAAGAACCAGACTTCGCTGGCTACGGTGTGGAAGGCCAGCTTCAGGGCGGGGGTGGCCTTCGGGTCGGGCGCGTAGTCGCCCTTGCCGTCGGGAATGGCCAGAACAGTGCGTTTGGTGGCGGTCACCTCGCCGTCAAGCGCCTACAGCAGAAAGTCGCGTAAACCAGCGGCAAACTCAGGGGTCATCGAGGTCTCCTTTGGGGAAAAGTGTCTTGAGGATAAAGTAGCATCCCGGTTTTACTGACGCGACTTTTTGCGCGGGGCCGGGTTATCCTGAACATCTGTTCATCCGAAGGGTGTTCGGATCGCTCATGACAGGGGATCTCTCCAACTCCAACGCGCCCGTCCGGTTGTTTCACTTGACGTTTTATAAGTGCGGCAGCCAGTGGGTTCGCGACATTCTTGCCGACCCGCGTGTCGTCGCGCACAGCGGGCACCGCCTCGTCGCAGGTGGGATTGACCTTCAATCGGAACGCTGGCCCTCGGTGGCGCCGGGCGAGATCGGCTCGCCGCTCTATTCCACCGGAACCGGCGAATGGCGGGAGGTCGCCGGTCCCGACTACCGCGCCTTCGTCGTCATCCGCGACCCGCGCGACATTGTCGTATCGCTCGTCTATTCCGTCTCCCTCAGCCACACGCCCACCGCCATCACGCTGCTGCTGCGCAATCCGATCGCCGACGCCGAACCGGCCAACCGCCTGCGGATCGGGATGTTTCTCCTGGCGCAATGGGAGAGCTATCTGCGCACTTGGAGCGGTGCGGGCGAGTTCTCCAACGTCCACTGCACGCGCTACGAGACGCTGATCGCCGACCTCGCCGCCGAACTGCGCCGCCTCTTCGCCTTC
>CAYMTH010001090.1:0-1656 GCA_964393235.1 uncultured Solibacteraceae bacterium
TGGCAGGCATCGCCTGGTCGCCCGATAGCCGCTGGATCGCCTTCACCGCGGAGGTGGGTCATGAGGATGGCGATGTCATCGCCGGTGTGGGAGATGTAATAGTCGAGGACGAGGTTGCTGCCGTGGTTGCGGATGTAGGAGGCCACGGTGGCCTGCAGGTTGCGGGACGGCGCGATGTGGCCGCCGACGGAACCGATGTCGGCCTTGATGACGGAGAGCGTGAGTTTCATGGCAATGCTCCTGCAGTGGATAGAGCAAGCCGAGGGCCACTCCCGGGCAATGGAAATCGGGGCGCCGGGCGGGTGAAAATGCGCAGGACTGTGGCTGCGCACCCGGTGGGGGGCTACTTGTCGAGGACCTTCCAGAGGTTGCCGGAGAAGATGTTGTCCTGGGAGGCGGGGCGGACGCCGCAGGCTTCGAGCATGCGCTTGTAGAGGTCGAGGGCGCGGTCGAACTCGTCGAGGTTGTTGCCGAAGACGTCGGAGCCGAAGACGAGTTTTTCGAAGGCGGAGACGTCGGTTTTGGGGGTGTGGGGGCTGACGAGGTTGTCCCACCAGAAGATGGATTTGAAGCTGGCGAGATCGTGCTGTTTCTTATAGAGCGTGGAACCGGAGACATCGAAGAAGAGATTGGGATTCCAGCGGCCGACTTCGGCGGCCCAGGCGTAATCGGGATTGCCCATGTGGGCGGCGATGATGGTGAGCTTGGGGAAGCGGCGGGCGATCAGGTCGAGCGTCGTGATGCGCATGCGGTCCGAGGAGACGTTCATTGGCTCGGCGAAGTTGCGGCGGTTGACGATGCCGGTGTGGAAGAGGATGATCATGCCGTACTTTTCGGCGCGCTCGTAGATGGGCCAGTAGCGCTTGTCGTGGTAGTCGGCCTCAGGACCGGTGAGTTCGCCGAGGCCGCGGAAGCCGGCATTGTGAAACTCGTCGACGAGTTTGAGAGCGTCGGGATGGTCGAGCGACATCTGGCCGAGGCCGTAGAGGAGGCCGGGGTTCTTCGTCATGAACTCGGTGACGACGGGGATGTGTTTGGACTCGGCGATGAGAAGGGCGCGGCCGCCGGCGGCTTTGAGTTTCTGGGTGTACTGGGTGAGGAAGGCGGGGTCGCCGTTGTAGTGGACGTGGGCGTCGATGAGTTTGGGGCGCTGGGCGGAGAGGGCGAGGGTGAAGGCGAGGAGGAAAAGGGTGGGGCGGGTCATGCTGGGGTCGATTATATCGTCGGGAAAGGCCCGCGCCTTTTGGGGGGCGCGGGCCGTGGCCGGGTTAAAGCTGTTTGGCGGAGTCGAGGCCGTCCTTAAGCTTTACGCGCATGGTGGGAGTGAAGCGGGCAACGGTGGACCCTGTGGAATCCCAGTAGGGGCGGGTGATGACGCGCCACCGGACGTGGAGGATCTGGCCGCCGGGGTACATCGCGGTGGAGACGTTTCGGTCGAAGTTGCCGACCTGCTGCGAGGCGACGTCCATGTTGAAGCTGCGGATGTCGGCGGCGATGGCTTCGTCGAAGGGGCGGGTGGAAACCTGGAGCGTCAGGCTCTCGATTCTGTCAGCGGCGGGGAAGACGAGGGCACGGAACTTGACGGACCAATTGTCGCCGATGAAGATGCGGTCGCCGTTGAGATTGAACTCCGAGGGGGGCATGATCTTCGATGTG
>CAYMTH010001091.1:0-1655 GCA_964393235.1 uncultured Solibacteraceae bacterium
CGCCGCCCCGCGCCACGCCCCGCGGAAACACCCCGGCCGCCTGCGGCTCCAGCGGTGGAATTTCCGCCGCATTTACCGCCGCCAACAGCATCGTCACCAGACAGATCCGGCCTCGCACCCCCGCACTATACCACCGCTCGGATTCGTCCTTAGGAATAATCCTCCAGCGAGAAATCGCCGCCGTCTGACGACTATCTCAGTGAGGACTATTCGGTTGTTCACTCGATTCCTTATCCTCTCCTGCCTGATCCCTTCCCTCCTTCCCGCCGCCCCCTCCGATCTCACCACGGTGTTCCTGCTCCAGCGCGAGGCGGGCGGTTTCTGGGCCGTCGCATCTTCCTATAGCGCCACCTTCGATGCCGAAGGCGTCCATCTCTTCCGCGGTTCTCGCCGCGCCCACATCCGCTTCCCCGGCGCCAATCTCGCCTGGCGCGCCGAGGGCGATTCCACCGCCGCCATCCACTTCTTCGGCCCCCGCCCGGCCTCTCTGTCCGGCTCGTCAAGGCTCCGCGCCCCCGCCGCCCTTCCCGGCGTCGATATCGTCATCCGCTCCGCCGGCGGCCGCCTGAAAACGGAGTTCCACCTTGCCCCCGGCATCTCCCCGTCAGCTCTGAAATACTGTCTCGTCGGCGCCGCCGTCCACCCCGCCCCCCACGCCCGGTCGCTCGAAATCGACGCCGGCAACGGCTGGGCCTGGACCGAAGAAAACCTCGAATCCTGGCAGACCGATTCCGTCGGTACCCGCCTCCCCGTCCCTTCCCGCTTCCGCGTCGACTCCGGCTGCGTCTCTTTCGAAGTTTCCCGCCTCAACCCCTCCCTCCCCCTCGTCATCGATCCCGACCTCACCTTCAGCTCCTACCTCGGCGGCGGCCTCTTCGATAACGTCACCGCCGTCGCCGCCGACTCGCAAGGAAACATCTACCTCGGCGGCTGGACCGAATCCGCCGACTTTCCCGCCCTCGCCGCCTACCAGTCCGCCTCCGGCGGCCGCATCGACGGCTTCGTCGCCAAGGTCAACTCGAGCGGCCAGCTCGTCTTCTCCACCTTCCTCGGCGGCTCCGGCGAGGACCGCGTCCAGGCCATCGCCGTCTCTTCCACCGGCCAGATCGTCGTCGCCGGCCACACCAGCTCTTCCACTTTCCCCGTCGTCGCCGCCGCCCGTCCCTCGCTCGCCGGCGGCCGCGATGCCTTCGTTACCCGCCTCACCGCAGCCGGCAACCAGCTGGTCTTCAGCACTTACCTCGGCGGCGCCGCACACGACGCCGCTCTCGCCCTCGCCCTCGATTCGTCCGGCAACGCCGTCGTCGCCGGCGAAACCGCGTCCACCAACTTCCCCACCGTCAGCGCCTACAGCGCCACCGCCGCCGGTGGCGTCGACGGCTTCGTCGCCCGCATCTCCTCCACCGGAACCCTCAACTCCAGTACCTATTTCGGCGGACTCGGCGACGACCGCATCCAGGCCCTCGCCGTCGCCTCCGATAACTCCATACACCTCACCGGAGCAACCGCTTCGTCCAACTTCCCAGTCTCCGGAGCCCCCTACCCCTCCCTCCGCGGCTCCATGGACGCCTTCTACGCCCGCCTCAATTCCACCGCTTCGGCCCTGACCTATTCCACCTACCTCGGCGGAACCGCCGGATCCTCCCTCGCCGTCG
>CAYMTH010001092.1:0-1653 GCA_964393235.1 uncultured Solibacteraceae bacterium
GTACCTGCCCGAGCTGAAGGGCGGGGACCGCGGGCTGATCCGGGTGCGGGACCTGCTGACGCACACCTCGGGGCTGCCGGACATGTTGCCGCAGAACACCGAGCTGCGCCGGGCGCACGCGCCCTTGAAGGAGTTCGTGGCGGGCGCGCTGACGACCCCGTTGCTGTACCAGCCGCGGACCGACTTCCGCTACCAGAGCATGGGCTCCCTTCTCGCCGGCGAGATCGTGGAGCGGGTGACGGGGGAGCGGCTGCGGGACTTTCAGAAGCGGGAGATCTTCGACGTGCTGGGGATGAAGGACTCGTCGCTGGGGCTGGGGGGGCGCCGGATCGAGGACACGATCCTGTGCCAGACGGGGACGGGGCCGGACGTGGAGCGGTTCGGGCCGAACTCACCTTATTGGAGGGACATGGGGCATCCGTGGGGCGGGATGCACTCGACGACGACCGACCTGGCGATCCTGCTGCAGACCTTCCTGAACGGCGGCGAGTTCGCGGGCAAGCGGCTGCTGAGCCCGGTGACGGTGGCGCGCATGACGAGCGACCAGAACAAGGCGATCGGCAAGCCGTGGGGTCTGGGCTGGGGACTGGCGACGAGCCCGGTCTGGGTCTACTGCGGCGACCTGGTGTCCCCGGAGACCTTCGGGCACTCGGGCGCGACGGGCACGGTGGCCTGGGCGGATCCGGTGACGAAGGTGGTCACGGTGATCCTGACCACGCGGCCTTCGGGCGAGGACGACGGGCGGTTGCTGCGGACGGTGTCGAACGCGGTGGCGGCGGCGGTGGTGAAGTAGCCGGCTACTCTTCGTTGGGGAACTTGCGGATCATGGCCATGCAGGCCGAGAGGGCCTGGAGGCGGTTGGTGCCCCAGCCGATGGGGACGATGGGGGCGGTCTTCTGGTAGAGCGGCTGGTCTGCCTTGGCCACGAACTTCATGGCCGGATCGCGGGGGGTCAGGTACTCGTAGAGAGTGATCCGGATCTCCTTTTCGCCGTTGGGGGTTTGCTTGACGACAGAGTAGAGTTCGAGCCGGGCTAGTTGCTCGTTCTCGTCCTGTTGCGCGAATGACCAGTCAGACAATGAACACCTCTCCGACCTATGGTACCCGGTTAAGCCCGGCGGCGCAGCAGCACCGCTCCGAGCAGGCCGGCGGCACCGAGCAGCCAGGTGGCCGGTTCGGGGATTTCGGCGGCGCCGGCGGCGGAGGACTGGGTCTGCAGAAGGGTAGTGCTGGCATCCTGGCCGGACCAGGGGGCGTTGACGGTGGGGCCGGGCCGGCCGCTGGTGAATCCGACGCGGTAGGTAAGATCGATCCCTCCGCGCTGGGCGAAGCCGTTGCCGGTGAGGACATCGACGTTGGCGCGGCAGACCGCCCCGAGGATACCGCTGGCGCAGGTGCCGCTTTCATCGACGTCGGCGCGGAACTCGAACGTGGCGCCGTGAGTGAAGTTGGAGAAAGTCCAGGTGAGGGTCCGATTCCCGGCGACGCCTTCTCCCGGAGGGGCGCTGGTGAGGGTTGCCCCGGTGCCGCCGTCGAAGGTCTCAAACGGGCCCCAGGAGAGGTAGCCCGGACCGGAGTTGCTGAGATCGAAGATCATCCCGCTGCCGAGCGTGACGGTCATTTCCGTGACGCGGAGGCTGCCGGTGGGCTCGT
>CAYMTH010001093.1:0-220 GCA_964393235.1 uncultured Solibacteraceae bacterium
ATCCGGCGGGCTCGGCGGCGGCGGTCCGGAACGAGCCCTCGACGCCGCCGGCGGCGAAGGTGTAGCGGCGGCCGGGTTCGAGGCCGGTGAGGCGGGCTTCGCAGCGCCCGTTTCGCGCGGTGACCCGGGCGGGCGCGGCGGATTCGAACGACTCCGGCGGTCCCGGCCAGCAGACGGTGGCCGCGGTACCGGTGACGTTCTGCACGTAGGGGGTGTTGGG
>CAYMTH010001093.1:254-1652 GCA_964393235.1 uncultured Solibacteraceae bacterium
CGCGGCGGGGGGCGGAGGCGACAAGTGACTTCCGGCGCAGAACGGGAGGGATAGGCTGGGCCGGGAGTACGGGATATCAGAACTCGTACTTAAGCGCGGCCTGCATGACGCGGGGGCCACCGCGTCCGCGGTCGGTGACGCCGGTGATCATGCCGCCGGCGAGCGCGTTGAACTGGCGTTCGGGGAGCATGAAATTGGCGTGATTGAGGACGTTGAAGAGCTCGTAGCGGAACTGGAAGTTCCGTTTTTCGGCGAGGCGGAAGTTCTTCATGAGGGCGACGTTGATGAAGTGGCTGGTGGGCCCGTCGAGGATATTGCGGCCGGCGTTGCCGAAGGTGAAGGGGAGATAGCCGGAGGGGCTGGGTTCGCAGACGGTGCGGGAGGCGCAGCGGACGATGGGTTCGAAGTCGGTTAGATTGAACCAGGGATAATCGACGCCGCGTTTGCCGGCGCCGGGGATATCGGGCTGAATGCCGGAGCGGAGGCGGTTGGGGCGCTGGGAGTCGCCGAGGTTGGTATCGACGTTGGCGGAGGTGACGGTGAAGGCCTGGCCGGAGTAGTAGGCGGCGCTGCCGGAGAGCTGCCAGCCGCCGACGAGGCCGTTCTGCCAGCCGCGGGCGTTGCGGAAGAAGGTGCGGCCGCGGCCGAAGGGGAGGGCGTTGGAGAAGACGATGGCGACGACGTGGCGGCGGTCGAAGTCGGAGCGGCCGCGTTCGCTGCGGAGGTCGCGGGCGTTCTGGGCGCCGGCGAAGCCGCCGGTGGAGTTGCCGCTGAGCTGGGAGGCGTCGTCGATGGATTTGCTGAAGGTGTAGTTGAGGCGGTAGAAGCCGGAGCGGGTGCGGCGGCGGAGGGAGATCTGGCCGGCGTTGTAGTTGGAGTTGGCGCCGAAGGAGTAGTAGTTGATGGTGTTGATGCCGCTTACGGGGCGGGGGAAGGCGACGTTGGCCTGGTAGAGTTCGAGGGAGCGGATGGGCTGGTTGATGTCGTACTGGCGGCCGAGGTGGGTACCCTTGGAACCGACGTAGCCGGTTTCGAGGACGACGGAGCTGGTGATTTCGCGTTCGATGGTGAGGTTGAAGCTCTGCAGGTAGCCGAGCGGCGGGCGGGGATCGTAGCCGTTGGAGTTGGTGGAGTTGCCCTCGGTGGCGCGGCTATCGGGGAAGGGGTTGGAGAGGGTGATGAGGGAGGTGTCGGTGGAGAGGCGCGAGAAGGTCTGGTTGACCGAGAAGGGGAAGCCGGTCATGAGGCTGGTGCGGATGGGGTTGAGGAGGTGGCCGGTGTAGAAGATGCCGTAGCCGCCGCGGAAGACGGTGGTGCGTTTGAAGGGGGAGCGCCAGGCGAAGCCGGTGCGGGGGGCGAAGTTGACCTTGTCGGCGTAGACGAGCGAGCGGGGATAGC
>CAYMTH010001094.1:0-1651 GCA_964393235.1 uncultured Solibacteraceae bacterium
CGCCACGGCCTGGTCGATGATGTTCACCGAGATCTGCGCCAGCCGGTAGACGTTCGATTCGCGGGCGCGGAAGTCGCCGCCCTTCACCGTGTCATAGAACAGCCGGTAGATCGAGTCGCCGTCGTTCTGATAGTTCTTCGCGGCGTTAATGCCACCCTGCGCCGCGATCGAGTGCGCGCGTCGAGGCGAATCCTGGAAACAGAAGCATTTGACGTTGTAGCCGAGTTCGGCCAGCGTCGCCGCGGCCGAACCGCCCGCCAGGCCGGACCCGACGACCAGCACGTTGTACTTGCGCTTGTTCGCCGGATTGACCAGCTTCATTTCAAACTTGGTGTTATCCCACCGCTTTTCGATGGGCCCGGAGGGAATGCGGGAGTCGAGAGCCATTTATTTCACCAATCCCAGAAGAACGGAGAGCGGAATCGAGATGTTGCCCGCGGCGATCAGCCCCGCGAACGCCTTGGCCGCCAGCTTCAGCTTCGGCGTGTACTGCGGGTGCGAGAACCCGAGCGACTGGAACATCGACCAGACCCCGTGATAAAGGTGCATGCACAGCATCGCCATCGCGACGATGTAGAACAGCGACACATACCAGACCGAGAAGCCCTTCACCACGTTGTCGTGCACGTGCAGGTACTGGAAGTCCGGATGCGCCTGCCCGGTCGTGAAGTGCAGCAGGTGGTAGATCAGGAACGCCAGGATGATCGGCCCGGACCAGTACATCGTCCGCGACGCGTACGTCGATACGATCGCCGTCTGCTTCACATACGGCGTGGGCCGCGCGGCGTTCTTCCGCTGCGCCAGTTGGATCGCCGTCGTGACGTGCGCCAGCACGCTCAGCAGCAGCACGATCCGCGTGCCGTACAGCAGCGGAACGTTGTGGTGCAGCGCTTCGCCATAGGCGTCGAGCGCATGTTTCCCGTCCGCCCCTGGCGGCAAATAGATTTGGAGATTGCCCAGCATGTGGCCAAGCACGAAGCCGAACAGGACTATGCCTGACAGCGCCATGACAGCCTTCTTTCCTACCGGGGCTTCGAGGATGCGCGCGGCGCGCGCCATGGAGGTGGCCGACGAGCTCATAAAGCGTGAAAACTCATTATATGGGATGCCGCGTTCGCGTGCGGGTTTTAGTTTGTGCGTGTTTGCCGAATCCTTGCCCCTCCCGGTTGCCATCTGCTTAAATAGATAGAGTCCACTCCCCGGAGGAACCCCCACTTTGAACCCAGCGATCCTTGCCTTGGAAGACGGCACAGTCTTCGAGGGCCGGGCTTTTGGTGCGCTCACGGAAAGATCCGGTGAAGTTGTTTTCAACACCTCCCTCACCGGTTACCAGGAAATTTTCACGGACCCCTCTTATTCAGGACAGATCGTCGTCCTGACCTACCCGCAGATCGGAAACTACGGGGCGAACGATGAGGATATGGAATCGGCCCGGCCCTACATCGAGGGTCTGGCGGTGCGCGACTTCTCGCCGATGGTCTCCAACTGGCGCAGCGATCAGGCCGCAGACGCCTTCCTGAAGCTCCACAACATCCCCATCATCGATTCCATCGACACCCGAAAGCTGGTCCGCCACCTCCGCACCCTCGGGTATATGGGTGCGGCGCCCTCCGCGATCTACACCGACGTCAAAGGCCTCATCGAAAAGGCC
>CAYMTH010001095.1:0-1645 GCA_964393235.1 uncultured Solibacteraceae bacterium
GCCCTTCAGCTTAAGGTCGAACTCGCCGCGGGCCGCGGTGGCGGCGCCTTCGGCTATTCTGCGCTCGGCGACGACGGCCTCGATCAACGGGAATGAACGGTCGACGGAGGCGAGGAGTTCGTCGATGGTCAACGGTTTCGCGGATGGGGCCTCCTGCGCCGCGAGCGAGGCGGCGCAGAGGATCAGCAACATGCGTGCGTTCATTATTTTTTGTCTTTGGATTCTTTGCCGGGTTCGGACTGGGCAACGGAGGGCGGGAACCCATTGAACTGCCGCCAGAGTTCGTAGCCGAGCGGGACCTGGTTGAGGAGGACCCAGCCGTTGGCGCGGACGCCTTGGCGCAGGTAGTTCTGGCCGGGCCACGGCTCATCGGTGGGGGCGGCCTCGACGAGGACGCGGAACTTGCCCTGGCCGTTGTCGGTGGAATCGACGAGCAGGACGCGGCCGCCGAAGGTGCCGACGGCGACCGAGGGCCAGCCGACGAACTGGAGGGCGGGCCAGCCTTCAAACTGGAGGCGGACGGAGCGGCCGGGGGCGATCAGCGGCGTATCGTTGCCGTTCATGAACAGTTCGACGACGTTATTGTTGGCGTTGGGTACAAGGACGCAGATCTGGTCGCCGGATTTCAGCAGTTCGCCGGACTGGCGGCCTATGACGCGGAAGACGGTGCCGTCGATGGGCGCGGTGATGCGCTGGGTGGACTGGCGGGCGAGGCGGACCTCGACCTTGGTGACTTCGGCCTGTGCCTTGGCGACGTCGGAGGCGGCGGAGGCGTGGGAAGACCAGGCCTCATCGATGCGGCTCTGGGAGTCGGCGTCGACGCGCTGGAGTTCGGATTCGAGCGAGAGCTTTTCGTTCTTGGCGGCGTTGAGGGTGGCGGTGGCGCGCTCGACGTCGGCGGTTTTCTGCTGGTAGTCGAGCTCGGCGAGTTCGACGTTGCGGGTGGAGGTGAGGCCCTTGGCGGCGAGGCCGCGCTGGCGCTCGATCTGGAGCTTGGCGGTGGTGAGGGCGGACTTGGCGGCTTCGAGGGACTGCTCGGCGGCGGCGACGCGGTCGATGGCCATCTGGACGCGGGCCTTGGCGGCGGAGACGCCGGTTTTGAGGGTGAGTTCGAGGCCGCGGATGCGGTCCTCAATGGCCTGGACGCGGCGCTGGCCGGCGGCGACGGTGCTGACGGTGGCGGTGCGCTCCTGCGCGAGGCGTTCGAGGATGGCGGGGTCGTTGTCGGAGAGGTCGACGATGGGGTCGCCCTTCTTCACTTTGGAGCCTTCGACGACGTACCATTTGGCGATGCGGCCTTCGACGGGGGCGTCGATATTCTGCGGGCGCTCTTCGGGGTGGAAGGCGATGACGCGGCCGGAGCCCTGGACGTTCTGCTGCCAGGGGGTGATGGTGAGCGCGAGGGCGAGCGTCACAAGTAGCGCGAGCAGGACGCGGGAGAGAATCTTCTGCGACTTCGGGACCACGATCGCGTGCAGCGCGAGGCGCGAAGGCATCTGCCAGTTCTGGGCGGCGTTCATCGTTTCACCTCTTTCATGTCGCCGTCTTCGAGGACAACCAGGCGGTTACAGCGTTCGAGAAGGTCGGGGCGCTCGGTGATGCAGAGCATCGTCCACGGCGCTTCTTTGGAGAAGAGCATGTCGCA
>CAYMTH010001096.1:0-250 GCA_964393235.1 uncultured Solibacteraceae bacterium
GCAGCGCCCGCTCCTCGTGATAATCCACCCCTGCCACCGGCGCGTCCGGGTCCACTCCCGCCCCGATCAACACCGCAATCGTCTCCGCCGTCCGCGGCCCGTGCCCCGGCCAATCCACCGCCACATGCAGCAGCGTCCGCCCCACGCCCTTCTCATCCACCAGTCGCACCCCCGCCAACTCCGGCTGCTCCGCCAGCGCCGCCCGCAACTCCTCCACACGCCCCTGCTGGATCAACTCCACCACGTCCGG
>CAYMTH010001096.1:339-1644 GCA_964393235.1 uncultured Solibacteraceae bacterium
AAAATATTTCCAACCCGCCCCGGATCAACAAGATAGCCCCATTCCGGCCCATCCTCCCGATCCGGATTTCCTTGCCAGAATCCTATAATGAGAGTAGAACAACCCGGCGCTCCCCTCTCGGGGCTCCGGGTTTTTTTGTGCCCAAATTCGGAAAAACCAAGGAGCCGCCATGCAACCCACCGATCCTGCTCGCCTCGACGCCCTCACGACCGAGCTGACCGCCGAAACCCGCGCCACCACGACCCTCGAAAAGTGGCTCGCCGGGGAACTCGCCTACGCCGCCTGGGAGCTCGAACGCGTCCGCGCCGTCGCGCCGGACCACCCCGATGCCGAATCGCGCTGCAACGCCGCCTACAACCGCGCTTCCCGCAACTGGAACCGCGCCCGCAAGGCCCTTGCCAACCGCCAGCAGGCCCGCATCAACCATGCCACCCTGCTCACCGAACCACAGCGAAAGGTCGCCGCCGTCGCCCCTCTCGCCAACCCGGCGGCCGTGCCCGCCACCGACCGCCACTTCCCCGGAGAAAGGCTCTATTAATATGGCTACCGCCGCCCAGATCCTCGCCAACCAGGCCAACGCCCGCCGCTCCACCGGCCCGCGTACCGACGAAGGCAAATCCCGTTCCGCCCGGAACCACACCACCCACGGCCTCAGCCTCGGTGTCTTTGTCCTCGACCCCGCCGACCGGGAAGCCGTCGCGGCCCTCGCACGTGGCCTCGAAGCCGAAATCCGGCCCGCCGGCGCCCTGCAGCGCGAAGCCTTCCAGCAGATGCTCGACGGCATGGCGCGCCTGCAAACCATCCGCCGCCTCACCGCGGCCATCATCGCGCGCTGCGAAGCCGACCCCCTCGTTGTGCCCGAAACCGAGCCCGAGCTCCGCGCCCTGACGCGCTACCGCGCCGCCGCCGAGATGCTCGTCTACCGCTCGCTCCAGGTCTTGACCGAGCTGCAGACGACGGCGCTCCACCAGGCCTTCCACGTCACGCCCGACGAAGCCGAGAACATGCCGCCAGCCGTCCGCTTGAAGCCCAAGATCTGCGTCGGCCTCGGCTTCAACGGCTACAGCGAGCGCGACCGCATCTACCACCGCTGGGGCCGCCACAACCTCCCCGATTTATCCTAGGTGCCTGTCACCCAGGAATTGTCCGACCCTGCCGGTACACCGGCGAATACCAACCCCCAGCCGTCCCTGTCGACGCACAACCCCACGCCCGCCACCTACAGCCGTAGTGTGTCCATACGCAGCGGCCAACATCCACCCGCCCATTTCCCACCTTCGAACCCAATCGCCCCCCAAAACCGGA
>CAYMTH010001097.1:0-683 GCA_964393235.1 uncultured Solibacteraceae bacterium
CTTTCTTGATGTTGATGAAGACCGCCTTCACGATCCGCAGCGGATCGAACCCGGCGTGTTCGAAAAACCGTTTGTCTTCGACCGAAACGATGGCGTTGACCAGCGGTTTCGGGATGTCCTCGAAGGCCAGCAGCCGCCGCTTTTCCCGCTTCTGGTCGAACAGGTGCGTGATGAGCTCCGGTTCGAGCGAATAGGCGTTCCGCGTCGTGTTGTCGCGCAAGGAAATGATGCTCTCGATCTTGCCGTCGACGAACCGGATCACCCCGCCTTCGTTATCGAAGTACGAGTCCGGCCCGGGCAGGATCTCGATCGCGTCCGCCCGCAGGTTGTACCAGCCCATCCGGTTCGACTTCGCTTCGCCGTAGCCGGCGTTGCGGAGCGCCCGGACGATCTCATCCTTGGAAATCTCGTCGCCGACGTTGACGACGCGCGGCGTGGCGAAGATCATCGACGTGTCCGGGAACGGCCCGGCCTGCAGCTTCTCGTCGATCAGGTTCGAATAGTGGATGTAGATAAACGACCCGACAATCAATGTCGAGACCGCCACAAACGCCGCCCCGTAGATCAGGAACCGGCGGAAGCCGCCGCCCTTGCTCATCCTGACCGGAGTCCCCGCGCCCGCTGCCTTTGCGACCGGATCGCTTTTCGCCATATTCTGTCGCACTATTTTCGCACACCCCGCC
>CAYMTH010001097.1:693-1641 GCA_964393235.1 uncultured Solibacteraceae bacterium
CCACCTGCCGGACCCGTTTACATCCGGCACTTGCCCCTCACTCCCGGCGCGTATCCGTGTAGCTTTCCAGCTCGCGCCAGATGTTGTCGTCGTGTTCCCGCCAGTCATCCTTCTCATGCCCGCTGAAGTGAACCAGCTTCACATTCAGCGTCCCGTGTCCGAACGGGCAGATGTACTCCACCTGCGGCATGCCGATCCGCAGCATCTGGTCCCACGCCCCCGAGTTCACCGGCATCCGCAGCCGCCGCAGACAGGTCCGGCAGCGGTACCGCTGATCGAGAACGATGAGGTACAACGCCCCGGCCGCGCCCAGAAAATAGAGAAAGATCGCCGTCGTCCAGGTGAGATCCTGGCCGAAACGGCCCAGCTTGTAGTTGCTGATCGAGGCCGGCTCCGGCAGAACAAGCTCCATCGCCGCCCAGATTCCCGCGAACAGGACCGCCGCCCCGATGAACTTGGCCACAAAGAAGAGCCAGTACTTCATACGCCTATAGACTCCAACGGCGACCGTTTGGTTGCCGAACGACAGAAGATTCGCCGCGCCAGGCATCGAACTATCCTCCTGGCTCTTCTATCGGCAGTTCCCGCCCCCCGTGATTAGAGGATTATTCCGGGCTCAGCGCCGCCAGACGCCGCATGAAGTACGGATACCACGCCTCCCCGTACGGCACGTACAACCGCACCTGCCATCCATCGGCCCGCAGCCGCTCCTGCAGGTCCCGCCGGATGCCGTAGAGCATCTGAAACTCGCAATCGGCCCGCCCGGGCCGCAGCGACAGGATATGGTCGATCATCGCCGGATCGTGGGTCGCAAAGGCCGGGGTCGTCCCTTTTTCGAGCAGCAACTCCGCCATTTTCTTATAGTTGGCGTCCACGTCCGCCTTCCGCTTCATCGCCAGGTCCGGCGGTTCGTTATACGCCCCCTTGCACAGCCGCACCGGCACCCGC
>CAYMTH010001098.1:0-1639 GCA_964393235.1 uncultured Solibacteraceae bacterium
ACGCCTGGCTGAACGCCGCCGTCGGCGGATGGCAGATCACCGGCACCGGCACGGTGCTGTCCACCTGGTTCTCCATGCCCACCAACCAGTGGGGCGAAATGGGAAACTTTGAGGTCTACCGCAACAAGCACAAGATCCTCGACTGCCGCCAGACGCCCGCCACCAGCCGCGACTTCAAGGACGAACGCTGCGTCGAAGGCTACCTCTGGTTCAACGGCTACATCAGCCAGCGCTTCATCAACAGCCGCAACGCCTACGGCCTCCGCAACGGCGTCTTCGGCCTCCCCGAAAACTACAAGCCCGCCCAGCAACCGCTCATCCCCTGGCCCGCCGGCGGCACGCCCAACGATCCCAACAACGCCGATTACGACACCAACGTCGCCTACCTTCCGCTGCTCACCGGCGGCGTGGTCCGCGTCAATTACGACACCGGGCTCCACCCCTGGCGCAACCAGTCCCGCCTCGGCCCTTTCAACTGGACCATGGACTCAGCGCTGATGAAGTACTTCGTCATCAACGAACGGGTTCGCATCCGCGCCAACGTCGACGTCTTCAACGTGTTCAACCGGCAAGGCCTCGTGACGCCCGGCGCCGACGGCATCTCCACGCTCGGCTCTTCTTATGGCGGCTTCCAGTTCCGCCCCCGCCAGTTGCAGCTCACCATGCGCCTCGAGTTCTGATCGCCCGCGCCGGCCCGTCCGGGTGTCGCCCCCCACGCGCACGGGTTTCCACTGCCCCTCGTGTTACACTCGCATGCTAATCGTCGCTTTTGGTGTCAAGCGTCGAAAAGACCGAGGAGCCCACGCCCGTGGAGAAAAACCTGGAAACCGCTCAGCGCCTGTTGAGCTACGCCGCCGTCAGCGCGGCCTTTGCCGCCGGAGGCGGCGCGACCGCGCAAGCCGCGATCATCTACACCGCGACGAACGATACGTTCGGCCCCGGTGGCGATGTCGCCGGTATCGATTTCGGCGGTTTGGCGGGGAACGAATACGAAATTCGCTGGGACGGATTCCGGAGTGTCTACCTGACGGACCGTGGTCCCATGGAAAACTTCCTCCACTTCGACGACGAGGTGTTCTCAAACGGAGGAGGCAACGTCGACGCCAACGCACTGCCGTTCGGATTTGTCATTGGCGCGGCCGGAGCCTGGGACATCGAGACCTCCGAGACGCTCGCCACTCTCAGTGCGGACGGAAATTTTTCCAGATTCACCGGCCAGGTGCGCTACCTGGGACTGCGCTTCAACGTGGGCGACGGCTTTCGCAACGGCTGGGCGGCGATCCGCATGAACGCGGATTTAAGCTCCGGCACCTTGCTTGGCTATGCGTATGAAAATACCGGCGCCAGCATCCTTGCGGGCGACACGGGTACGGAAGCCGTACCGGAGCCCTCTACCCTGGCTCTGATGGCCGCGGGCGTTGCCGGCATCGCCGCCCTCCGCCGCCGGAAGCGGCAGGACGGCCAGTAAGGGCTCTACCACCCAGGCCGCCGCGGGCGCGGAGAAAGATCCACGCGGCGGCCCACCATTTTGTATGTCACACCGCTTGGCCCGCCGTGTTCTGCTGATTGGCTGGGACGCCGCGGACTGGACCGTCATCGGTCCGCTGCTCGACGCCGGGGAAATGCCCGCGCTCCAAAG
>CAYMTH010001099.1:0-1637 GCA_964393235.1 uncultured Solibacteraceae bacterium
GACAACTCTTCGGGCGGGATCCGGTTCCCGATTCCCAATAACTCTTTCAATAACTCGGGTCTGGACATCGGGATTCTCCGGAACCAGAACCCGTACGACCTGCGGCAGGATTGGGCGATCAGTTCGACGAACACGCCGAACATCATGAACCTGGTGGGGTTGTGGGACCTGCCGTTCGGGAAAGGCAAGAAGTATTTGAACGGCGGCGGCTGGCTGGAGCATCTGGCCGGCGGCTGGAACCTGAACGGGCTGGCGCGGATGCGCCACGGCGCGCCGGTTTCGGTGCCGTTGGGGATCGGCAACTCGTTCGACATCGGGACGCCGGGCGGATCGCTGCGGCCGGACATGATCGCGGGTGTGCCGATCCTAAACCCGGACTGGACGCGGGAGAACTCGTGGCGGGGCGTGCCGTACATCAACCCGCGCGCGTTCGCGGTGCCGGAACCGGGGCGTTACGGCAACGCGCCGCGGAACCTGGATGCGTACCATCCGTGGGTGCGGACGTTCGACATGAGCGTCTTCAAGCGGATCGCGCCGTGGGAGAACAAGCGCCGGTTCTTCGAGCTGCGCGCCGAGGTGTTCAACGCGCTGAACATGAAGATGTACGTGGCCAACCCGAACATCAATCCAGTGCTCGGCGGCGCGAATCAGAACCCGCTGGTGACGGGCACGTCGCCGAACTTCGTGCCGGTGCAGGGGGTGGAGAACCGGTTCGCGAACCTGCGGGCGCCGGGGGTGTGGGACGCGATCGTGGCCAAGGCGTTCGGGACGCCGGTGGACGCGGCGATCGCGGCGCTGCCGGGGCCTGGGGCGGGGGGCGTGGGGTGTCCGGCGAACGCGGCCGAGCTCGGGGCGGGGAACCAGACGCGGGCGCTGTCGCCGGCGTGCGTGGCGCGTTCGCTGAACTTCGGGGGGATGGGGCGGATGAACGCGAACAGCGTTCTGCCGCGAACGGTGCAGTTCGCGTTGAAGTTCTACTTCTGATGCGGCGGGAAAGGGGGAGCGGACTTGTATCCGCTCCCCCTTACGGCCTTCGCGGGTTGCGCGGGGGCGATGCTATGATGCGAAGTCATCTCCAAGGTTCCGGTCCCGGTACTCATGGTTCCTTCACCTGACATTACAGCCCTGCTTCACGCGTCGCAGTCCGGGGATGCGGCCGCGCTCGAGGAGTTGATGAACGCCGTGTATCCGGCGTTGAAGGGCCTGGCTGCGCGTGAGTTGCGGCTGGAGCGGCCGGACCATACGCTGCAGCCAACGGCGCTGGTGCACGAGACGTTTTTGAAGTTGTTTCAGGGCCATCCGGTGGAGTGGCAGGACCGGGCGCACTTCTTCCGGGTGGCGGCGCGGCAGATGCGGCGGATCCTGATCTCCTACGCGCGAGAACGGATGAGCGCGAAACGGGGCGGGGGGCTGGAGCGGGTTCCGTTGTTTGCGGAAGCGGGGGCGGATCCGGTGAGCGTGGAAGAGATAGTGGCGATCGACGCGGAGTTGGACCGGCTGGAGGAACTCGACGCGCGGGTGTCGCAGGTGGTGGAGCTGCGGGTGTTCGCCGGGCTGTCGGAGGACGAGATCGGGGAGGTACTGGGGATTTCGAGCCGGAGCGTGGCGCGGGACTGGAAGTTCGGGAGGACGTGGCT
>CAYMTH010001100.1:0-1631 GCA_964393235.1 uncultured Solibacteraceae bacterium
GCGGCGAGGCGCCGGCACAAGGGGGCTGCGTGGAGGGCTCCCGGTGACGCGGGAGGGGGTGGTGCGTCCCTTGCTGGCGGTGAGCCGGACGGAGATCCGGGAGTGGCTGGCGGCGCGCGGGTACGCCTGGCGCGAGGACGCCTCGAACGAGACGGCCCCGTACCTGCGCAACCGGGTGCGGGCGGCGCTGCGGGAACTGGCGCCGGAGAGCGAAGGGGCGCTGGGCCGGGTGGCCGAGCTGGCGGCGCTCGACGAGGATTACTGGGCGGGACAGGTGGAGGCGGCGCTCGACGGGGAGTGGGTGCGGGGAGGGTTGGCGCTCGACCGGAGGCGGCTGGCGGAGATGCATCCGGCGCTGCTCGGGCGGGTGGTCCGGCGGGCAATCGAGCAGGCGTTCGGCAGCCTGCGGCGGGTGGACCGGGCGCATGTGGAGCGGGTGGCGGAGCTGATCCGGAGCGCGCGCGGGGAGGGGGCGGTGGAGGTGCCGGGCGGGCGGGTGGAGCGGTCGCTCGACTGGGTGCGGTTCGGCGGACGGGAGGAGGAGCCGGGCGAGTTCGCGCTGCCGGGAGAGGGCCGGGTTGGGGACGTCCTGGTACGGGCGTGGATGGGGCCGGCGGGCGGGTATACTGAAGGGATCGCCGCGGAACTGGATTGGGAACGTCTGCGGCCTCCGCTCCGTTTGACGGGTTGGAGGCCGGGAGACCGGATCCTGACCGTGGGGGGCGGCGCGGAGCGAACTTTGAAGGATCTGTTCGCCCGGCGGCGGGTCCCCTCATGGAATCGGGCTCTGTGGCCGATGATTAGGGATAGTGCCGGAATCGTTTGGTCATATCAATTCGGGGCTTCCGCCCGTGCGTCGGCGGGACCGGAAAGCGGAGTGCGACTCTTTATCCGCTGCGATACGGTATCCTCTAAGTGACTGGCTTGGTGAGAGATTTCGGGAATTGATGTATCACATCGGGCAGTCCGGGCGTCTCATAGATTGAGGAAGCAATGTCATCGAACGTGAATAAGTTGATTTTCTGGCTGGTGATTGTCTGTTTGGTCATCATCCTTTACACCGTCGTGAAGCCGGGGAACAAGAAGGCGGAGCAGCCGCTGACGTTTTCGCAGTTCCTGACCGCGGTGGAAGCCGGGAAGGTGAAGCAGGTTCAGATTACGGCCAACGAAGTGAAGGGCAACTTCGTCGACGAGAGCGAGGGGACGCTGCGGACGCTGATTCCGAGCAACTACCCGGACGTCTACAAGATGCTGCGGGAGAAGAACGTCGGCGTGGAGATCAAGGAAGCCTCCAACGCGAACATGATCTCGCTGATCATCAACTCGATTCCGTTCATCCTGTTGCTGGCGCTCTACTTCTTCATGATCCGGCAGATGCAGAGCGGAGGAAACAAGGCCCTCAGTTTCGGCAAGAGCCGGGCGAGGCTGCACTCCTCGCAACAGAAAAAAGTGACCTTTAAAGACGTCGCGGGCGTCGACGAGGCGAAGGAAGAGCTGCAGGAGATCATCGAATTCCTGCGCGAACCGCAGAAGTTCCAGCAGCTGGGCGGGCGGATTCCGAAGGGCGTGCTGCTGGTCGGCCCGCCGGGGACGGGCAAGACGCTGCTGGCGCGGGCGATCGCGGGCGAAGC
>CAYMTH010001101.1:0-1627 GCA_964393235.1 uncultured Solibacteraceae bacterium
CGCGTCGCCACCAGCTGGTATCGCGCCATCGTGTTGTTCGAATGGCTCGTCTCGAGCAGCACCTCGAAGTACGGCATCGGGTCGCCCTCTCCAACCCCCAGTCGCGCCCGCAAGTCCCGGATCGACGCCTCCGACGACAGAAACTCCCCGCCCGCCTCCGTCGACGCGATGTCGGTGCCCGAAATCAGCACCGCGCTCGCCCCGCCCTTCGTCGTCGGCAGATACGCTACCCGGCAGTATCCCGCCCGGCTCCACTGCCCCCGGTACTCGGGTTTCTCGCCCGCCTCCGGCTTCCGGTTCACGAAATACACCTGCCGCGGCGTCTCCTCGAATACCGTTTGAAAGACTAGCCCTTCCTCATACAGTGCCACCCACGGGTTCGCCCGCCGTGACCCCATCAGGATCACGTTCGAATGCGCGGTCACCTGGTTCAACGTTGCCTCGCGCGCGTTGATCACATCGAACGGCAGTTGATTCGCCGCGAACAAGACCGCGAACCGCCGCAGCACCGCCGCGTCGGCCATCGACGTATAGTTCCGGTTCACCGCGTTTAGCACCAGCGCCCGCGTCGCCGGGTCTTCGATGTACTGTTCCGCCAACCGCCGGAACTCCCGGTTCTGATAGTCCGGCAGCGAGATGTGCCGCTTCATCGCGTCCTGCAGGATCACCAGGTTCCCGTCCGCCACCACTAGGTACGAGTGCTGCCCGTTGCCGGAAATCTGCCTCCACAGCGCCGCCACGTGCGGCGCCGGACCCAGTCCGAGGTCCGCCCGCCCGCGCAGCGTCAGATTCTGAAACGCCAGCACCACCGTCGCCGCCAGCAACACCGCCGCCACCCCGGCCGCCACATAAAACGGCCGCCGCGTCACCGGCGCCGCCAGCGCCGCCGCCTCGCCTTCCCGCTCCTGAAACGTCAGCGCATATCCGCCCTTGGGCAGATCCACATGCAGCCGCTCCCCCCGCCCCTCCTCCTCGTAGTACTGCTGCAGCTTCTTCCGCAATTGCGACGCCTGCACCCCGACGATGTTGTCCTGGCTCGTGTCGTAGTTCACCGGCCGCTGAAACACCGCTACCCCGATGTCGTACTCACGCAGGTGATTCCCCGGCTCCGTCAGCGAGTGCTCTCCCAAAAACAGCAGCAGTTCCCGCAGCCGGTTCGACTTTTGAAACGCATTCGAACCCGCAATCCGGCCCAGCAACTCGCGCCGCGCGTCCACGGCGCCCGCCTCGCGGCCGGTTCGATCGGAACTATGTGGTAAGACCATTTAACTCACTGATCTATCAGTACGTTCGCAGTATATCCTAACGTCCCGCACACTCGCCGTTTCACCGTGAATTGGCCGTGAATTCACTTGTCCCCATCCCCATACGGCGGGACCTTGCTAGTAAAGAGCTTTGCTCAGGAGTGTCTCAATGACCATGTCTCGCCTTCGTGCCGGCCTCGCCGCCGGCCTGCTTGCCCTGTCTCTCGCCGTCTCCGCTCAGGACCCCCGCGGCACCGTTCTCGGCCGCGTGACCGATTCCTCCGGCGCCGTCGTCCCCGCCGCCGAGGTCCGCATCACCAACGACAACACCGGCGTCTCCGCCATCGCCAAGACCAACGACAGCGGCAACTACGTCCTCCCCT
>CAYMTH010001102.1:0-1618 GCA_964393235.1 uncultured Solibacteraceae bacterium
GGTCGATCCACCGCCGCCCCACGTTCCCCGCCGACGTATTCGCCAGCTGCCCCGAGTTCGGGCTGTCCATCGCCAGCACCGCCGTAATCCCGGCCTGGTTGGCGACCTTCACTAAAAACGCCCGCCACCCCTGCTCCATCAACCGAGGCGCCGCCGGACCCTGCTGCGCCTTCACGCGGCTCTCCGGGTTGATCTCGATCCCGATCAGCGCATGACGATCCAGAATCTTCTGCATCGCCTCCACCTGCGCCTTCCCCCCGCCCGGCGCGTTGATCAGCTTCTGCAGCTCGGCGACGTCCCCTTTCGGCAGCGGCTCGCCGAGGATCTCCATCGCCTGGATCACCCGCGCCACCTGCGCCGCCAGCGGCTGAAACTCCACGCCGCTCACCACCGGCAACTCCTCGGCGCACAATGCGCCCGCCGCAATCAGAAAGAGAACTCGCGCTTTCATCCCGTCATTTCTAACACACTCGGATTCCCCCTGGTGCCTGGCTACCGGATTCCCCCTGGATTTCGGATTATTCCGGTTTCCCGCTCACGATACAATGCAGAATTCCGGATCCCGCATGAAACATCTCATTTCAGCCGTCTTCGGCATCGTCGGAGCCCTCGCCCTCGCCGGTATCGCCATCAACCGCAACGAGCCCGTCAACTCCATGTGGCTCGTCATCGCCGCCGTCTGCGTCTACATCTTCTCCTACCGCGTCTACGCCTCCTGGATCGCCGCCAAGGTCATGGCCCTCGACGACAACCGCGCCACGCCCGCCGAACGCCTCCGCAACGGCCACGACTACGAGCCCACCAACAAGTGGATCGTCTTCGGCCACCACTTCGCCGCCATCGCCGGCCCCGGCCCCCTCGTCGGCCCCACCCTCGCCGCGCAGTTCGGCTACCTCCCCGGAACCCTCTGGATCATCATCGGTGCCGTCCTCGGCGGCTGCGTCCAGGATTTCGTCATCCTCTTCTGTTCCATGCGCCGCGACGGCAAATCCCTCGGCCAGATGGCCCGCGAGGAAATCGGCCGCGTCGGCGGCTTCACAGCCCTGGTCACGGTGCTCCTCATCATGATCATCCTGCTGGCCGTCGTCGCCCTCGTCGTCGTCAACGCCCTCAAGGGCTCTCCCTGGGGCACCTTCACCATCGCCGCCACCATGCCCATCGCCGTCTTCATGGGCCTCTACCTCCGCTACCTCCGCCCCGGCAAGGTCCTCGAAATCTCCGTCGTCGGCTTCCTCCTCGTCCTCGCCTCCATCTTCGGCGGCGAGTGGGTCGCCCACAACCCCGATTGGGCCCCCTGGTTCACCCTCTCCGGCACCACCCTCGCCCTCTGCGTCATCGTCTACGGCTTCGCCGCCTCCGCCCTCCCCGTCTGGCTCCTCCTCGCCCCCCGCGACTATCTCTCGACTTTCGTCAAACTCGGCGTCGTCGTCCTCCTCGGCGTCGGCATCCTCTTCGTCCAGCCCCAGCTCCAGATGCCCGCCCTCACCCGCTTCATCGACGGCACCGGCCCCGTGTTCGCGGGCGACGTCTTCCCCTTCTGCTTCATCACCATCGCCTGCGGCGCCATCTCCGGCTTCCACTCCCTGATATCCTCCGGCACAACCCCGAAAATGGTCGC
>CAYMTH010001103.1:0-207 GCA_964393235.1 uncultured Solibacteraceae bacterium
TCTACCCCGTCTCCTCTCCCCCCGCCACCAAAGCCGCCCTCGCCCGCCGCGCCTACTTCGATCTCCACGGCCTCCCGCCCACGCCCGCCGAACTCGACGCCTTCCTCTCCGACCCCTCTCCCGACGCCTGGCCCAAGCTCGTCGATAAGCTCCTCGCCAGCCCCCGCTACGGCGAACGCTGGGGTCGGTACTGGCTCGACCTCGTCC
>CAYMTH010001103.1:248-1614 GCA_964393235.1 uncultured Solibacteraceae bacterium
AACGCCTGGCGCTACCGCGACTACGTCATTCGCGCCTACAACGCCGACAAACCCTTCACCGAATTTCTCGAGGAACAGATCGCCGCCGACGAACTCTGGCCCCAGGACCTCGACCTCGAAGGAACCTCCAAGCTTCCCCCCGCCAAAGAGGAAAACCTGAAGCGCCGCATCGCCACCGGCCTCTTCACCATCGGCTCCTTCCCCATCGAGTACACCTACTACGGCGACCAGTTCCGCGCCGAGTGGGCCGCCGAAGCCGTCGACACCCTCGGCAGCGCCGTTCTTGGCTTGACCATCGGTTGCGCCCGCTGCCACGACCACAAATTCGATCCCATCTCCCAGCGCGAGTACTACCAGCTGACCGCCCTCTTCGCCGGCACCGTCGAGCGCGAGATCCCCCTCGGCAGCCTCTTCGACGTCCAGACCTCTTCCCGCGGCTTCCCCCTCCTCGCCCACGCCGAAGCCCTCAAGGAACGAACCCGCCGCGCCCGCGGCCCCGAGCGCGAGGCGCTCCTCAAGCAGCTCGCCGAGGCCTACCTCCGCGCCCCCGCCCGTCCCGCCACCGCGAACGTCCTCGCCCCCGACGACCAGGTCCGCGACACCCACGTCCTCATCAAGGGCGACTTCAAGAACAAGGGACCCAAGGTCGAACCCGGCTTCCCGGCCGCTCTCCACGCCGGCCCACCCATCGAGCCCCGCCGCCGCCGCGCCGCCCTCGCCCGCTGGCTCACCAGCCCCGCGAATCCCCTCACCGCCCGCGTCCTCGCCAACCGCGTATGGCAGGGCCACTTCGGCGACGGCCTCGTCCGCACGCCCAACGACTTCGGCCGCCAGGGCGAGCCCCCCACCCACCCTGAACTCCTCGACTACCTCGCCACCGAACTGGCCGCCAACGGCTGGCGCCTGAAGCCGCTGCACCGCCTCATCATGACCTCGGCCGCCTACCAGGCCGCCGCCGCCCCGCGCCGTCTCGATGCGGATGCCATCCGCGACGCCACCCTCGCCGCCGCCGGTGTGTTGAACCTGAAGATGGGCGGCGTCGGCGTCATCCCGCCCCTGTCGCCCGAGGAGTTGCAGGCGGCCCGTTTCCCCAACATGTGGCCCGCGCATCCGGACCCGGCCGAGCACAACCGCCGCAGCGTCTACCTGCAGATGAAGCGGTCGCTCACGCTGCCCATGCTGCAGGTCTTCGACGCCCCCGACAGCGCGACGAGCTGTGCCCGCCGCGAGCGGTCCACCGTTGCCCCGCAGGCCCTCGCGCGCCTGAACAGCGAGTTCACCGCCAACGCCGCCCGCGCCTTCGCCGCCCGCCTGACGAAGGAGTCCCCGTCCGACCCCCTCGCCCACGCCTGGCGCATCGCCTTCG
>CAYMTH010001104.1:0-593 GCA_964393235.1 uncultured Solibacteraceae bacterium
GGATCGAAGCCACCCGCCGGTGACCGCCGGCCCGCTGGACGGGGGCCTCCTCCTAGCAGCTCCCCCCACCCCGACAGGCGGGCCCCAGGTCGTTCCAGTTGATGAGGCTGTTGAAGACCATCCCGAACTCGCCGTGATTCTGCCAGCGGTAGATGGGATTGTTGGCGAACAGCAGCACGCGCCCGCGCCCATTGACCGCGTTCGGGATATCCACCGCGAAGGGACGCGCCTTGAGCGAGTCGGCCCCGGTCATGAGCCCGGAGAGGACCGCCTTGTCGCCGCCCACGTAGCGGGCGAGCACGTTGCCTTCGTCGGCAATGCCGACCTTGAAGGGCGTCCCGCCCACGTACTTCACCGGGATCGTCTTGCGGCCAAAGCCGTAGAACACCGGATGCTCCGGGCGCACCACCTCCGCCTCCACCAGCGGCCGCTGCGCGGAGAGCCCCGGCACCGGGGTCTTGTCCACCGTGCGCGCCCAGCCGAACTCGATAGGCAAGCGCGCGCTCTCCCCGATGGCGATCAGCGTACCGCCCTGGTCGAGGAATGCCGCGAAGGCATCGACCCCCTTCTGGCCGAAACCGCCGGTCATGTCG
>CAYMTH010001104.1:603-1607 GCA_964393235.1 uncultured Solibacteraceae bacterium
TGTCGTCGGTCTCCCCGTACATCCCCAGGAACGGGAAGCGCGGATCCTTCCGGTACGCCACGGGGCGCGACGCCGGGGCCTGCATGACCGTGGTGCGGGACAGATTCTGCTCGGCCACCAGAATCACGTCGTAGTCGCGACGCAGGTTCCCCTGCATCACCCGTTCCTTGTAGATCAGATCGAACGGAATGCGGAAGTCATCGAAGGTGAGGCGATACCAGCCGAGGTTCTGCGTCCCCGACCACTGCGAATAGATCGCCACGCGCGGCACATCGGCGTCATGCGTGGCCACGCTGGGCATGGCCGGCAGGTACGCGGCGGTGAGCCCCAGCGAATCGACGAGGCGGCGGACCGCCGGCGCATGCCGCGCGTCCACCAGGAACGAGCCGGCCGGATACGTCGTGTCGCCGGCCGTGAACGCGGCTTCGGCCACCCGCATGGGCACGGTGCGGAGCAGATAGCGGAAGGTGACCATGTGATTGCTGCCGCGATGGGCCACCGCGAGCATCTTGCCGCTCGTACCGGCCACCGTCCCCTTCGGCACCACGCGCTCCACCGGCGTGACCGGCACCTTCAGGATGCTCGAGTCGGCCACCTCCACGACGTCGACGCCCATGGCGAACCCCATGCTCCAGCCGCTGTCATCGTAGGTGTTGAGGCGCGCATCGGGGTACTGCTGCCGCTCCAGCAGATTCTTGGCGAGCCGCCCATACGGTTGGTCGCGCTTGATCACGTACGAGCCGGCCGGATAGGTGGTGCTCCCGACTTTCACCGGTTGCGTCGCCTGCCCGATCTCGATGCGCTGCACGCGAAGCAGGTTCAGGAATTCCGCCACGCGCGTCATGTCGCGCTGTACCGGAATCACGAAGCCGTGCGGCGCCTTCGTCCGTCCATCCTCGATGCTGTTGCGCGTCTTGATGTAGAAGTTTTCCAGCACCGTCTGCGGGAACATGCTGGCCAGCTGAAGCGCACTCAGCACGCCGGTCTGCATGTAGTTGGTATTC
>CAYMTH010001105.1:0-1605 GCA_964393235.1 uncultured Solibacteraceae bacterium
CCAGCTTCCGCTTCCCGCGCAGGTTCAGCGTCAACACGCCCGCCTCGGTCAAGCCAAAGCCCTCGTGCAGCGGCATCCCGATGGCCTCGTAGAACAGCGCCAACTCCTTCGCCAGCGGCGCCGCGCCCGATACCGCGAACGTCAACTCGCCGCCCAACCGCTCCCGGATCTTCGCGAAGATGATCTTGTCAAACAGCGCCAGCGGCGCCTTCATCCACAACGGCACCGGCTTGCCCGCCTGCCGCAGCCGGACCGCGTCCGCGCTCATGCCGATCGCCGTATAGAACAGCTTCTTCGCCGCCCCGCCCTTCTTCTGCACCTCCGTGCGGACGCTCACGTAGATCCGCTCCCACACCCGCGGCGGCGCCAGGAAGAACGTCGGCTTCACCGTCTTGAACTCGTGCGGCATCCGCGCCAGGCTCTCGGAGAAGTACACCGGAATTCCCATCGCCAGAGGCAGCAGTTCGATGCCCAGCCGCTGCGCGATGTGGGCCGACGGCAGAAACGCCAGCACCCGGTCGTGCGGCCCCAGGTCGATCACCTTCTTGCCGATATCGACGTTCGCCACCAGCGACGCATGCGCCACCTCCACGAACTTCGGCGCCCCCGTCGCCCCCGACGTCAGATACAGGATCGCCCGGTCCTCCGGCATCACGCTCAACCGGATGCGTTCGAAATAGTCCGGATCGTCCTCCATCGCCGCCCGCCCGCGCGCCCGCACCTCTTCGAGCGTCAACACCCCGTCCACCATGCCCGTCATCAACGCCCACCGCGCGTCCAGATCCGCGCCGCCCGCGTCCCGCAGCGTCTTGTACATCTTCGGGTCTTCGACGAAAATCATCTTCGCCCCGCACCGCCGCAACGCCGACACCTGCTCCGCCGGCTGGCTGTTCGTGTACAGCGCCGCCGCCGTCGAACCGTTCGACATCACGCCCACGTCGAGCAGATAAAACTCCGCCCGCGTCTCGCTGCCGATCCCGACAATGTCCCCGTTGCCGATCCCCAGCGCCCGCAGCCCGCATGTGATCTCGCGGACCACCTCGCGGTACTCCGGCCACGTGTACGTGCGGTACCCGCGCCCTTCTTTCCCCGATACCGGCTGATGCAGCGCCCCGCGGTCCCCGTATGCCGCCACCGCCTCTTCGAGCAGAGAATAGACAGTCCGTTTCGTCATTTGAACGTCATTCTAACAAGCGCCCCGATTTACAATGAAGAGACATGACTTTTGAACGGGAACTGGCGATCGCCCGCCGTATCGTCACGCGCAGCGCGGACCTCTCCATGAAGCATTTCGAGGCCGGCATTGAGATGGAAGACAAGTCCGACGATTCCCCCGTCACCAACGCCGACCGCGAAGCCGAAGTCTACCTCTCGGCCGCCCTCGAAGAAGCCTTCCCCGAAGACGGCCAGATGGGCGAAGAAGGCGTCTCCAAGGAGTCCCGCTCCGGCCGCCGCTGGATCATCGACCCCATCGACGGCACCCGCGACTTCATCCGCGGCAACATGCAGTGGGGCGTCCTCCTCGGCCTCGAACAGGACGGCCAGCCCGTCGCCGGCATCGCCCACTTCCCCGTCATGGGCAAGACTTTCATAGCCTCCAAGGGC
>CAYMTH010001106.1:0-1604 GCA_964393235.1 uncultured Solibacteraceae bacterium
CGCCGCCCATCCCTATATCAAACGCATCGTCCCCCGCCTCGCTCCGGATGAGCTTTCCGCCCTGCCGGCCCACCCTCTCATCGTCTCCGTCCGACTCACCGATCCCACCCCCGCCGCGCTCGCCGAACTCGCCCGCCGCGGCCTCGCCGCCGAAATCGACGCCGCCCGCTGGCCCGTCGAAATCGCCCTTCCCATCGCCCTCGACGGCCTGCCCGACTCGGCCGATCTGCCGCCCCACGTCTACGTCAAGCTCACCGGCTTCCGCCTGCCCCCTTCGCCCGAACGCGCCCTCCGGCTCCGCCAACTCCTGCGCCAGCCCGGCCCCGAACGGCTCATGTACGCCTCCGGCTGGCCCCACGGAGGCGGCACGTGGAAGGAGACGCTCGCCGCCTTCACGCAGTCGCTCGGCGCCATGCCCATGGAACTGCGCGAGCAGCTGCTCAGCGACACGGCGCGGGAATTTTACCGGCTGTCCTAAAGAGTTTCCCGCCGCCGGCCGATAGATCGAACGAGGCGCCTCTCCCGCGTCCCAACGGGCGAATCCGGGAGCGCGGATCACGAAGGATCGATGAAGACCAAACAGGCGCAAACGGGGCGGCGAGAGCGAGGGAGCGCTCTCCTGCTGACCCTCCTCCTCACCCTGACCGGCGCGATGATTCTCGGCCTTACCGTCGACGCCACGGCCCTCATCTGGGTTCGTTCCAACGCCCAGACCACCGCAAATCTCACCGCCGCCGCCCTCGCCGTCGAACTTGAGCGCAATCCGGACGCCTCGCTGCCCTACCTGGTCGAAACTGCCCGCGCGGCCGCCGCCCGCAACGGCTTCACCCACGGCGCAGACACCTTCGCCGTCCACCTCGAACAGCAGCAGGGACGGACCGCCATCCTGGTGGAACGCGACGCCGAAATCTTCTTCCTGCGCATCGTCCGGCCGCACCCCATCGCCGTCCGCGCCCGCGCCGAGGTCGCCCCGCCGGCGCCAAAGGCCGGTCTATGAAGAACCGCCGCCGCGGCGCCGCGCTGCTCGAATTTGCCGTTTCCCTGCCCTTCGCCCTCGGGCTGTTCATCGGCATCGGCGATTTTTCCGCCTTTTTCTGGCGGCAGACCCGGCTCGAAGAGGCCAACCGTACCGCCGTCCAGCGCATTCTATCCGCCGCCCCCGCCTACGCCGCCATCGACAGCCAGGCCGTCGAGCAACGCGGCTGGGCGCTCGAAGCCGAAATGCGCCAGGCCGACGAGTTTTCCTCCGCCCGGCTCTCCCTGTTCCGCCATTTCGCCTGCCCCACCGAGGCCGGCGCCGAACATGCCCTCACCGCCGTTCCGCAACTTTGCCCCGGCGAACGGGTTTACGTCGAGGTCGCCATCGGCCAACCGGTAGAACCCCTGCTGGCGCCGCTCAGTTGTATCGGCTACCCGAAACAGGCGTCCAGCCGGCATTTGATTCGGATCCGGTAAACATCTGAGGCGTTTTCGCCCTATTCTTCGCTTATATAGGTGTAGTCCCACGAGGAGGTACCTATATGAACAGCACTGGGAAGTTTCTGGTGTCGGCGTTGTTGGTTCATGCGGCCAACATCAAGAAAATGGGCGACACGCAAACGGCG
>CAYMTH010001107.1:0-1600 GCA_964393235.1 uncultured Solibacteraceae bacterium
TCCAGTACAAACGCTCCACCGACGGTGGCCTCACGTGGTCCGCGCGCCTTCCCACCCCCGCCAGTTGGGCCACCTCGAAAGAGACCCCCACCATCCATCGCGTCGTCGACAAGAAAGGCCGCAAACGCCTCGTCCTCTTCTCCGGCCTCTACCCCATCCGCTCGTCGGTCTCCGAGGACGACGGCGCCACCTGGTCGGAGCTGAAGCCCATCGGCGACTTCGGCGGCATCGTCGCCATGTCGTCGGTGATGCGCCTGAAAAACGGCGACTACATGGCCGTCTTCCACGACGACGGCCGCTTCTTCCGCGCCGAGCCCGCCGCCACCCGCGCCTTCATCGTCTATAAGACCATCTCCTCCGACGGCGGCCTGACGTGGTCGGAACCCTCGATCATCGCCCAACACCCCGCCGCGCACCTCTGCGAACCCGGCCTCGTCCGCTCCCCCAACGGCCGCGAGATCGCCATGCTCCTGCGCGAAAACAGCCGCAAATTCCAATCGTTCGTAACGTTCTCGACCGACGAAGGCCGCACCTGGACCACGCCCCGCGAGACCACGCCCGACCTCACCGGCGACCGCCACACCGGCGTCTACACCGCCTCCGGCAAGCTCTTCCTCACCTTCCGCGACACGCTCAAAAACAGCCCCACCTACGGCGACTGGGTCGCCTGGCTCGGCCGCTACGAGGACATCCGGCAGGGTCGCCCCGGCGCCCGCCGCTTCCGCCTGCTCAAGAATCACAAGGGCGCCGACTGCGCCTACCCGGGCCTCGAACGCCTCCCCGACGGCACCCTCGTCACCACCACCTACGGGCACTGGACGCCCAACGAAGAGCCCTACGTCGTCAGCCTCCGCATCCCCGCGAGCGCGCTATGAGAGCCTCCTGGCTGCTCGTCTTCCTGCTGGCCGTCGTCGCGCTGCTCAACTACCTCGACCGCCAGGTGATCTTCTCCCTGCTCCCCCTCCTCCGCACGGACCTGCAACTCACCGACTCGCAACTCGGCCTGCTCGGGGCGTCATTTCTCTGGGTCTACGCCTTCTGCAGCCTCTTCGCCGGCTGGACCGCGCAGCGCTTCGGCCACCGCAAAGTGATCCTGCTCTCGCTCTGCGCCTGGTCCGGCGTCACGGCGCTGACGGGCATCAGCCAGAGCTTCGCCGGGCTCGCCGGCACGCGCGCGCTGATGGGCATCACCGAAGCGTTCTACATCCCCGCCGCGCTGGCGATGGTGACCGCGGCCTACCCCGAAGCCACGCGCTCCCGCGCCGTCGCGCTGCACCAGAGCGGCATCTACTTCGGCATCCTGCTCGGCGGTGGGCCGGGCGCCCTCGCCGGCACCACGCTCGGCTGGCGCAATGTCTTCTTCGTGCTCGGCGCCATCGGCGTCGTCTACGCCGTCGTGCTGTTCCGCGCCCTGCCCGCGACGAAATCGAACTCCGCCGCCCCGCCGCCGGACTACGCCCGTGCCATTCGCTCCGTGACCGCCGCGCGCGGCTTCTGGGCCATCTTCCTGATCTTCGCCGCCATCTCTTTCGCCAACTGGATGGTCGCCACCTGGATGCCGCTCTACCTCTTCGATCGCTTCCAGTTCAACCTGCAGTCG
>CAYMTH010001108.1:0-1599 GCA_964393235.1 uncultured Solibacteraceae bacterium
AGGTCCGCGAGATGTATACCGACGCGCAGTTCCCGGCGGTGTATTTCGTCGTGGGGCGGCGTAACTCCGGCGGGATGAGTTCCCCGCGGGCGCTGATCATCGGCGCCGAGATGTTCGGTGACGAGCGAGCGCGGCTGCGCTTCGACGTGATGTTGCCGATGGTCGCGCACGAGTTGATGCACTTCCAGCAGAAGACGACGATGGAGAAGGGAAGCGGGATGCTGGCGTCGTGCCTTCGCGAGGGCGCGGCGGATTTCCTGGCCGAACGGCTGGCCGGAAAGCACATCAACGAGGCGATCCGCGCCTACGGCGACGCGCATGAACGCGAGTTGTGGGAGCAGTTTCAGGTGGACATCAAGCGGCCCGACGGCCACCGGGCGTGGCTCTACAACGCCCGCGACCCGAAGCGCGCCGGCCCGCCCGATCTGGGTTACTACATGGGCTACAAGATCACGCAGAGTTACTATCAATCCGCCAAGGACCGGGCCGCCGCGCTGCGCACGATCATCGAAATGGAAGACCCAGAGAAGTTATTTCGCGAGAGCCGGTATGGGGAACGCTTCGGCGTCCGTTAGAGCCGGGGCGGGCGAAAAAGCTGCGTGGGGCTGATGGGGATCGGAAGCAGAAAGTCGACAAAACAGACGGCCATCTCCTCGCGCGATTGTTCGCCCCATCCGACCGCGGCGCGAGGGTCCGGGTTGCGTGGATTCGCGGGCGAGTTATCGAAGATCGCTTCGACGCGGATCCTCGTGCCTTGCGCGATCGGGACTGGGCGCGCCGGCCGGTAGACGAGCTGCCAGTGGAAGTCATACCGAGGCACGCTGAGCAACTCGAGTTCGGCTTCATCCGGTGCGATGGCCGTAACCCGCATCGATTTTCCCCGCAGATGCATGTGCGGGGCGAGCCCAAAGATCTCCGTCTGCGTTTGCACGGTGAAGTTCGCCTCGACGCGATGCGCCTTTGCCAGCGGCGGGATCCGGAAGTCCCCCTGGGCGATCGAGAGCGAGTAATGCCGCGTATGCGGGGGTGTCTTTGCGAACACCAGGCCGAGGCGCGTGCGGTCCCGCGCGGCTGTACCGTTGGTGGTGTAGTGGATCTGGAAGATCAGGTCGCTGCCGGCCGGGATGAGCTTGGCGTGACCCGGCGGAAGGTTGTGCGGATCTCCGCCGGGCAGATAGGCGGCGATCACTTCGTCGAGCGTCGAAAGGTTCGCCAGCGCCGCGCCGTGGGCGGTAAACAACTGGCCTGACGCCTGCTGCCGGAGCCAGCGGGATTTCGGCGGTCGGACGAAAACCACGGCGTGATGCACATGCGCCCGGGACTCGGGCCGTACCTCGAGCGCGGTCACCCAGCGGTCCGTGGCGAAGTTTGTGGGGACGATAATGTGCTGATAATCGATCTCGCCCCGCGCGGGAACCTCAGCGGCGACAGGCATCTCGAACACGGCCTCCGGCGCCGGAATTCGCCACCCTTCCGCGGGCATGGACGCGGCGCGGGCCGGCGCTCCCGCCCGCGCGCCGCCCGCCGCCCATCGGGAGAGCGTGTCGATCTCGGCGGCCGTCAGTCGCGGATCGTTGGCGAAATGACCGGCCGGCGCCT
>CAYMTH010001109.1:0-1599 GCA_964393235.1 uncultured Solibacteraceae bacterium
GACGCCGACGTTGCGGTAGAGGTTCACGACGGTTGGGCTGGTGGCCCCGAGGTTGTAGTAGTAGTCGAGCGGTTCGGGCAGGACGAGCGACTTCGATTTGACGTCGAAGGCGGTGAGCAGGTTGTTCTCTTCGGTAAAGGCGGGGTTGATGTCCCAGCGGAGGCCGGGGGTGAGCGTGAGGCGGCGGGAGACGCGCCAGGTGTCCTGCAGGTAGAGGCCGTGGTTTTTCTCGCGGACGCGCATGATGCCGCGCTTGAGGCCGACGGTGTAGCTGGCGGCGTGGCCGAGGAAGAGGTTCGCCATTTCGTGGCCGGTCTGCGGCGTCGTCCCGGGGTTGAGCGTGGTGCCGAGCGTCGGCGATTCGAGCGCCGTGGCGAGGCTGTTGAACGCCACCGAACCGGAGATGGCGCCCTGGTCGGGCAGCAGGTGCTGCTTTTCGTCGTGATAGCGGAAGCCGAAGGCGAACTGGTGGGCGCGGCGGTTGTAGGTGTAGTTCTGCTCGACGTTGGTGACCATGCTGTAGAGCTGGCGCCGGTTGTCGCCTTCGATCAGGTTGTAGTTGGAGAGGCCGGTGGAGGTGATGTTGGGCCAGCCGATTTCGCCGAGCGGATTGGGGAGGCCGAGTTCCTGGGACCAGTTGCGATCTTCGGGGCCGGTGACGGTTTTGGTCAGCTGCCACGTGCGGTTGGCGAGGGTTTCGACGTTGAGGGCGGCGGAGAAGGAGTGGACCCAGCTGAGGGCGACGGCGCGGGCGCGCACGGGCAGGTAGGTGACGTTGGCCTCGCGATTCGCGGTCGGCACGCCGTTGTTGCCGGCGGTGCCGAGGAAGTTGCCGCTGCGGAGGCCGCCGTTGTACTTGATGAAGAAGTTGTCGCGTTCGGTGAAGCGGTGGTCGAGCTTGATGGTGCGCGGGTTGTCGCTGACGTTGGGGAAAGCGGAGGTTGGGACGCTCATGCGCAGATTGGGGGCGACGAGCGGGTTGGTGATGTCGGTGGGTTCCGGCGTGATGGCGAAGATGCGCTTGGCGAACTCGCTCATGCGGGCGAGGGGGATCTGGTTGTCGCGGAAAGGATCGCGGACGCTGACGACGCGGCCGTTGGGCTGTTCTTCGAGGCGGGTGGAGAGCGGGTCGTAGAGCTGGAGGAAGCGGCCCTGGTTGTCGTAGAGGCCGGAGAAATCGCCGCGGCGCATGGCCATGGTGGGGACGTAGAAGTCGCGGGTGATGCCCTGCACCATTTCGACGCCCTCCTGGGTGAAGAAGAAGAAGCTGCGGTTTCGGCCGTTGTAGAACTGCTTGCCGTTGCGGCCGAAGGTGGGCAGCATGATGGGGCCGCCGATGGAGCCGCCGAATTCGTTGCGGATGAGTTTGGGCGTCTGGTAGGGGCGGCCGTCGAGGAAGACGTCCTGGCGCGCCCGGGCGACGCCGAAGGCGTTGTTGCGGTGCGTTTCGAAGACGGCGAGGGCGAGGCGGTTGGTCCCGCTCTTGGTGGAGACGATGATCGAGGTGGGCCGCGTGTACTTGGCCGAGGAGGTGCTGGTTTCGACGCGGACCTCGCCGATCGATTCAAGGCCCTGCAGGTTGGCCGAGCCGCCGAACTC
>CAYMTH010001110.1:0-1580 GCA_964393235.1 uncultured Solibacteraceae bacterium
CTGCTGGAGGTTTTCGGGGTAGTCGTCGACGTCGGCGGAGATGAGGTGGTTGGGCACGTCGTCGAGCAGGTCGAACCAGAAGAGCGAGATCTGGGTGAGGACGCGGCCCTTGTCGGGGATGCCGGAGCCGAGGATGACGTCGAAGGCGGAGATGCGGTCGGTGGCGACGATGAGGAGACGGTCGGCATCGACGGCGTAGACGTCGCGAACTTTGCCGCGGCGGATGAGTTCGAGGCCGGGCAGTTGAGACTCCAGGAGAAGAGGCATGTTGATTTCATTTTATGGGAGTCGGGTGCGGTTGGCGCGGCGCGGCTGCTAGCCTTGTGATATGGGTCGTCCGATCGTCACCGATCTGGTGCAAATCAAAAGGCTGGGAGAGCAGAAGTTCGAAGAGAACAAGAAGCTGCGCCAGCACATGAGCCGCCACAACTTCGTGGAGCGGAAGTTGAAGGCGATCGCGCAGAACGTGGAGAAGGAGATCGACTGCCTGGAGTGCGCCAACTGCTGCCGGACGGCGACGGCGCGGTTGATCGACCGGGACATCGACAAGGTGGCCAAGGCGGCGGGGATGAAGCGGGACCGGTTTCTGCGCGAGTGCACGGAGATCAGCGAGGAAGAGGGGCGGATCCTGAAGCGGACCGAGGCGGGGTGCATTTTCCTGAACGGGAACGAGTGCCTGGTGTACGAGGGGCGGCCGGCGTCGTGCGAGGATTTTCCGCACCTGGTGCGCGGGCCCGGATCGCTGATGCACCGCATGTGGGCGATGCCGGAACGGGCCACATACTGCCCGATCACGTACAACACGCTGGAGGCGTGGAAGGACGAGCTGGACTTCCAACGGTCGGTGTAGCGCTGGTATATGATGGGCCGCTATGAAGACGTGGCTCCTCGTATTGGCCCTGGCCGCGGCGGCGAAAGAACCGCTGGCCGAGCGCATCGCGCATTCCGATCCGGCGAAGTACCGCAAGCTGCGCGGCGTGCACGCGGGCGCGGGTGAGCTGCACTTCGCGGGCATGTTCGACGCCTCGACGTTCAACACGAACTTCATCTTTTTGCACCGGGGCGTGATTCCGCCGGGCGGGGGCATCGGGCACCACTTCCATAACCACATGGAGGAGATGTTCGTGATCCTCGACGGCGAGGCCGAGTTCACGATCGACGGGCGGACGTCGGTTTTGAAAGGCCCCGCGGGGGCGCCGTGCCGGATGGGGCGGTCGCACGCGATTTACAACCCGACGGACAAGCCGGTGGAATGGATGAACATCGCGGTGGGGAGCATCAAGGGCAAGTACGACGCCTCCGATCTCGGCGACGACCGCGTGGGCGTGGCGAAAGACGCGAAGCCCGTGTTCATCAACATGCGGCTGGACCGCGGCGCCCTGAAGCCGGTGGCGAAGATGAACGGTGGGGAGGGAACGGCGCAGTACCGGCGCGTGCTGCCGCCCGAGGTGTTCTTCACCAACTGGTCCTACGTGGACCACGTGCTGCTGCCGCCGGGGGCGTCGATCGGCAAGCACCGGCACGAGGGCGTGGAGGAGTTCTACTACGTCATGGCGGGGCAGGGACGTATCACGGTTGGC
>CAYMTH010001111.1:0-1579 GCA_964393235.1 uncultured Solibacteraceae bacterium
GTAGGCGGGCTGGTTGTATTCGTAGCGCAGGCCGTAGGAAAGCGTCAGTTTCTGCGTCACTTTCCAGTCATCCTGCGCGTAGAAGGAGACGTCGGACCAGCGGTTGTACTGGGTGGGATAGGGGTCGATGCGGGTGACGGCGGTGGGCAGGCCGAGCAGGAAATCGGCGTAGGGGTTGCCGGTGAAGCGGTTGGTGAAGCTGAAGCTGCCGTAGAGGCCCTGGACGGAGGGCAGGTAGCGGTTGACGAACCAGTTCACGTACTCGCCGCCAAACTTGAATGTGTGGCGGCCGGCGTTCCAGGTGAGATTATTGGAGAACTGCCAGTGGCCGTCGTTGACGGGGTTGAGCAGCGACTGGAGCGGGGAGCTCAGGCCGGTGATGTTGAAGACCGGGATGCCGGGGGCGAAGCCGCGGGCGGGGAGGCCCTGGATGCCGATCGAGTCGATCAGCTTCTGGCCGGTGACGTCGGCGAAGGACTTCGAGCTGAGGACGACGAAGCCGAAGCGCGCTTCATTGAACATGTTGGGCTTGATGGTGTAGACGTCGCCGAGGGTGGCGAAGTGGACTTCGCGGATGTTGGTGGAGGTGCCGACCGACTCCGGCGGCAGGGCGCTTCGGGCGCCGGGGATTTCGTAGTCGCTCTTCTTCCGCTGGTAGCGGGCGAAGGAGTTGTGGTTGGCCGACCAGTTGTGGTCAAAGCGGGCTTCGTAGATGTTATGCGTTTCCGGGCCGTTGAAGGCGTTGCGGTAGTTGGCGGCCTGGAGGGTGGGGGCGCCGAAGTTGGGCTGCGGGAAGAGCAGTTCCTGCACGCGGCGCGCCTGCGGGGAGATGAACTGGGGCAGGATCTGGTTCCCGTTGAACGGGTTCACGCCGGTGAAGGGATTGCGGAGCGCGGCGATGCCGGTGGAGTCGCCGTTGGGCATGGCGACGGTGGGCACCGAGGGCGAGAAGATGTTGGCGCGGGGGCCACGCGTCTGGTCGAAGGTCAGCTGGAAGAAGGTCTTGTCCTTCCTGAGCGGGCCGCCGAAGGTGGCGCCGTAGTTGTGGATGTTCTGGAAGGGCTTCGCCGTCGAGAAGGTGTTGCGGGCGTCGAGGGCGGAGTTGCGGCCGTACCAGAACAGGTCGCCGTGATACTGATTGCCACCCGAGCGGGTCACCGACGTGACGACGCCCATGCCGCCAAATTCGGCCTTGTTGGACAGGATATTGGCGGTGAATTCCCCCACCGATTCGATGGAGGGCTGCGAGACGGGGTCCGGGGTGCCGAAGTTGCCGAAGTTGGTTTCGATGCCGTCGACCTTGGTCTTGACGCTGTTGGCGCCCGCGCCGGGGGTAACCCAGGCGGCGCCCGCGCCGACCTGCACGAGGCCGGGGACGGTGAGCGGCATCATCTGGAAGATCAGGCCGGAGTCGCCGGAGTTGTTGAAGACGCTACGGAGGTTGGTGGGCAGCTCGCGAAGGGCCTTGATGGAGAGGCTGGTGGCGATGGAGGGGCTTTCCGACTGCATCACGGTGCCGAGTTCGCCGCGGACTTCGACGGTCGAGGCGGTGTCGCCGACTTCGACGCGGAGGTCATTG
>CAYMTH010001112.1:0-1576 GCA_964393235.1 uncultured Solibacteraceae bacterium
CATCGGCTGGCGCGGCATCCGCGTCCGCCGAATCCACTTGCAGCAACTTCTCAAGAAAGCAATCGACCTCGTTCAACAGAAAGGTGTTCCCGCACGAATCCTGGACATCGCAGCCGGCCACGGGCGCTACGCCATCGAGGCTGGCGCCGGCGCCGATCACATCCTGCTGCGCGACTATCGCCAGGAGAACGTCGACAACGGCCGGAAACTGATCGCCGAAAAAGGGGTTGCGGCGACTTTCGAGCGCGGCGACGCCTTCGACCGCGCGTCCCTCGCGAGCATCGCGCCGAGTCCGACAATCGGCATCGTTTCAGGGCTTTACGAACTGTTTCCTGAGAACTCACTTGTAGAGCAATCGATCGCCGGCCTGGCCGAGGCGATCCCTTCGGGCGGCTACGTCATTTATACCGGGCAGCCGTGGCACCCGCAGCTCGAAATGATCGCCCGGACGCTGACCAGCCATAAGGCGCCGGGGCAGGCCTGGGTGATGCGGCGGCGCACGCAAGCCGAGCTGGATCAACTATTTAGCGCCGCCGGTTTTGAGAAAGTGGAACAGCGGATCGACGAATGGGGCATCTTCACCGTCTCCTTAGCCCGGAAAATCTGAGACGGCTCGCCTGGCTCGCCTTCCTGGGCCCGTTCTTCTTTCTTTCCTATAACTTCGCGAACCATTTCGCGGCCGCGCGGGAGCCGGGAGTGCCGTCGATCGTCTTCGACTGGGAGTGGTCCGTCCCCTTCTGGGCGTGGACCATCCTCCCCTACTGGTCCTCCGACTTCCTCTACGCGGCCTCCTTCCTCACCTGCCGCACCCGGGACGAGATCGACCTGCTCGGGAAGCGACTGCTCGCGATCCAGCTCGTTTCCGTGTTCTTTTTCGTCGTTTTTCCCCTCAAACTGCTGTATCCAAGGCCCGTTTTGGATGGGTTTTTCGGCTTTCTTTTTCAAACGCTCGTTTCATTCGACCTCGCCTACAACGAGGCGCCGTCGCTGCACGTGAGCCTCGCCTGGATCCTCTGGCGCCAGTACCGGGGGCCGTTCTGGGGGGCCTGGTTCACGGTCATCGCCCTCTCGACGATGACGACACATCAACATCATTTCATCGACCTGCCGACCGGGCTGTGGGCCGGGGTGCTGGTGGTCGCGCTGCTGCCCGCGCGCCGGCGCCCCGAGTGCGCGCGCCCCCGGCTTGCCGCATTCTACGGCGCGGGCGCGGCGGCGCTGACGGTGGCGGCGTTTCTGTGGCAAGGCTGGGCGTGGGGGCTGCTGGGGCCGGCGTTTTCGCTCTCGCTGGTGGCCGCGGCGTACGTGACCGGGCGCGTCGAAGCGCTTGGGAAAACGGGGAGTTCTCCGCCCTTCTGGATGTGGCCCTATACGGTGTTCGCGTGGCTAAACTCGCACGCCTGGCGGACCGGGGTAAGCGAGATCGCGGGCGGGGTCTGGGTGGGGCGCCCGGCGGCGCGGGGGTTCCGGTCGGTGGTAGACCTGACGGGCGAGTTGCCCGTGCGAGCGGACCGCCGGGCGCCGATGCTGGATTTGGCGCTACCGGCGGTGGAGCAGATCGAGGTGTGGGCGGGGC
>CAYMTH010001113.1:0-365 GCA_964393235.1 uncultured Solibacteraceae bacterium
CCTTGGCTTCTTCGGACGCGGCGGCGGCGGAGTAGCCGGCTTCGGCGCGCATCTGGCGGGCCATGCCGCCGTCGAAGAGATTCCACTTGAACGAGCCCATGGCGATCCAGTTGGCGCCGCCTTTGGTGACGAAGTTCTGGCGGTCGGCTTCGAGGACGAAGCGGAGGCCGACTTCGGGGCGGAGCATGGCGGAGGCCTGGTCGCCGCGGGTTTTGGCAAGCTGTTCGGCGAGGGCGGCCATGCGGAGGTCGGGGCGCTGGACGGGGGGGGAGGCGGGGGCGTCGGCGGGGAGGGCCGCGAGGGGGGTGGTGAGGGTGTACTGGGTATCGAGGGGCTGGCCGAGGGCGTGGTTGAGCGCGGCGCGG
>CAYMTH010001113.1:375-864 GCA_964393235.1 uncultured Solibacteraceae bacterium
GGTGGATGATGTGCTCGTTGGCGGCGGCGCTGTGGACCTCGACGGCGAGGACGTCGGCGTCGGTGGCCATCTGGGCTTTGCGGAGGGCGACGGCGCGGTCGCGGGTGGCTTCGACCGATTTCAGCGCTTCTTCGGCGGCGCGGGCGGCGGCGGTGGCGAGCTGGGCGCCGTAGTAGGCGCGGGCGGTATTGGTAAGAATTTCGAGTTCGCGGCGGCGGCGTTCTTCGACGGCGAGGGACTGGCCGGTTTCGGCTTCGCGGCGTCGGGAGGCGGTGCGGCCGAAGTCATAGACGGACTGTTCGACGCCGAGTTGGGACTGGAAGTTCTGGAGGGGCGAGGGGCGGACGAGGGCGTTGACGGCGAAGTTGGATTGCGAGAACTGGCGCTGGGTGAGGAGCGAGGAGAACACGTAGACGGGATTGTTGCCGCCCTGGACGCTTTCCTGCCACTGGACGCGGGGGAGGCGGGCGGAGTCGGCTTGTTTGACGC
>CAYMTH010001113.1:874-1575 GCA_964393235.1 uncultured Solibacteraceae bacterium
GGTAGCGGCGGCGGACTCCTGTTGTTTGGCGGCGGCGATGGCGGGGTTGGCGGAGAGGGCGAGGCGCGCGGCATCGGCGAGCGATAGGTCGGCGGCGGCCAGGTATGTGGTTGACAGGACCGCGAGTAGGATTTTTTGCATGCCAGCAGGGAAGATGCACTTGCGGCGAATTGGTGACATCCGTCACGTTTTTCCGGTGGGCGCATCTGGACTGTTTGGAGGTTGCAAATGGAAGTGAAAGTCACCTACAGGAAAGGGATGCAGTTCGAGGCCGAAACGCGGGGGCACCGCGTGATCTGCGATCAGCCCGTGGAAGCGGGCGGGGAAGACGGCGGGATGACGCCGCCGGAGTTTCTGCTCGTGTCGCTCGGGACGTGCGCGATGTACTATGCGGCACATTACCTGAAGCTGAATAAGTTGCCGGCCGACGGAATGACGCTGTCGGTGGACGCGGAGAAAGTGATGAATCCGCCGCGGCTGGGTAAGTTCCGCATTGCGATCGAGATACCGGGCGTGATCGAGGAACGGCACCTGGACGGGGCGCGGCGGTCCGCGGAAAAGTGCCTGGTGAAGAACTCGATGATGATCGCGCCGGAGATCGATTTGACGGTGCGGGTGGCCGAGGCCGTCGCATAGTAGCATGGAGGGGTGGAAACACCCGAGATTGAGCTGGCCCGGCGGTTGTTGGCGGGGGATAAAGA
>CAYMTH010001114.1:0-1572 GCA_964393235.1 uncultured Solibacteraceae bacterium
GGTTGAACTCGCCGGTGGCGGCGTCCTTGAGATGGGTGCCGGCGATGTGCACTTTGCCGTCGCGGAGCCAGTTGAGAGCGAGCTTTGAGGAGGCGTGGGCGGGGCAGATGTCGATACCGCCGTGCTTTTCGGCCATGCGGGCGACGAGGCCGATGGCGGGGTCACAGCCGGCGAGGACGAGGCGGCGCAGGTCGGGATCGGCGGGGGAGGCGACGACAACTTCGGCGGCGGCGTTTTGGGACGAGGCGATGAGGCCGTCGGCCTCGGGGAGGAAGAACGGGAAGGGCGTGGCGGGGATGGCGACACGGCGGGCGCCGACGTCGCAGATGCGGGCGGGCGTGCCGTCGGCGACGGGAGTGGCGGAGAGCAGGTCGGCGGGGACGGCGGCGGACTGGACGGGTGCTTCGTGGGGCAGCGAGAAGATGGCTTCGACGGTGACTTCGAGGGCGCGGGCGAGTTTGAGGGAGAGTTCGGTATTGGGGATGTAGGTGCCGGCCTCGATGGCGTAGACGGACTGGCGGGAGACGCCGACGCGAGTGGCGAGATCGGCGGCGGAGATGCCGCGAGAGGTGCGGATGGCCTGCAGGCGGTTCTCGATGGGAGGAGGCATTGGCCCTATTTTTCCAGATGCGCGGCGGGATCAGAAGTGGAATTTGAGGACGGCCTCGAAGACGCGGGGATCGAGGGCGGAGGAGATGGAGCCGAAGGCGGGGGCGCCGAAGGAGGTGTTGGGCGCGCCGAGCGGCGGCGTATTGAGCGCATTGAAGGCTTCGAGGCGAAGTTCGGCGCGGAGGCGCTCGGCGAGCTGGAAGGTCTTGCCGACCATGAGGTCGAAGGTGCGGTAGCCGGGGCCGGTGACGGGATTGCGGGAGCTGTTGCCGAGCGTGAACTGCGGGGCCTCCGCGAAGGCGGCGGTGTTGAACCAGCGGGCGGTGGAGCGGGTGTTTGGCGCGAGTTCGGGCGAAGCGATGCGGTTGGGCCGCTGGATGCCGAAGCCGGCGAAGGCGTTGCGGTTGGTGGCTTGCGTGACGGCGAGCGGGCTGCCGGACTGGGCGCGGGCGAGGCCGGCTAGCTGGAAGCCGCGGGGGAGTTCGACGACGAAGCCGGCGGAGAAGATGTGCGGCATGTGCCCGGTGGAGGCGTCCTTTTCGAGGCGCTTGTTGAAGCTATCAGCGGCGTGATAGTTGACGACGGGGCCGGTGAGGACGGCGGAATCGAAGACGGCGCCGGCGTCGTCGATGAGCTTGGAAAACGTGTAGGACGCGGTGAAGGTGACGCGACGGGCGAAGCGTTTTTCGAGCCGCGACTGAAAACTGTGATAGGTCGAGTGGCCGATGTTGTTCCGGTAAAGAGTGACTTCGGCAAATCGCGGGAATGGCCGGAGCAGTTGCGCGCGGGCGATCGCCGGCGGGACTGGAAACGGATTGGGGACCTGGTCCAGCAGGGCGGCGCCGAGCCGGAGCTGTTCCACCGTGAGCTGGTTCAGGTTGGCGTCGGGTACGCCGAGCCGCGTGAGCTTCGAGGCGAGGTAGCCGGCTTCGAGTGACCATGTGTCGGAGAACGTTCGCTGCA
>CAYMTH010001115.1:0-1285 GCA_964393235.1 uncultured Solibacteraceae bacterium
CGCTGTTCGATCTCCTCTACTTTGGGTCGGGCGCCCATCCATTGCGTGTCGAGGCAGGAGGCGACGGCGGCCAGTTCGTCCGGGCCGACGGACGAGCCGAAAACGGAGATCATGAGTAGTACCCATGATAAAGTGCGAGTTTCATATTCCGATCAGCCCGACGCCGGATTTTCTGTGCCGGGTGCACTATCTGGCGGCGTCGATCCGCCGGAATGCGGGGTTGAGGGAGGGCGAGTACCGGATCGTCGTGACGGTGGGCGACGCGCAGCGGGTGGACCTCGAGTCGTTGTGTCCCTGGGCGAAGCATTATCCGCTGGAGTGGCGGTGGGTTTCCGCGGCGAGCTTCGACCGGTGGTGGTACGCGGCGACGGCGTATGAGCGGTATTGCTACGATTTCGACGCCGAAACGGTGGTGATGCTGGACGGCGACGTGCTGGTGACGGGACGGCTGGAGGAGGCGATCGCCAGCGTCCGCGGCACGAACAAGCTGGCGGCGGTACCGGGCTACTATTCGCCGTTCTACCTGTATCCGAAGCATCTGGAAGAGGCGTCGCCGGTGGAGTGGTGGGAGCGGATCTGCGGGCTGGCCGGAGTGGCGGTGCCTCCGTTTGCGACCGAGCATCCGGGTTGGCCGTGGATGCGGGAGAACCAGCCGCGTCACGTGGAGCAGCTGCGCATGAGCCCGGCGTATCCGAACGCCGGCGTGGTAATGGTGAGCGCGGAGACGGCGCGGAGGATCGGGGAGAACATATTCGCCGACTTCGATCTGGTCAACACAGTTTCGCGGACGGCGCTGAGCGGGCAGGTGGCGCTGACGCTGGCGATCAGCCGGTTGGGGCTCGCGTGGACGCCGCTGCCGCTGCGGTACAACTTCCAGAACCTGCCGATGGTGTACGAGGCCTATCCGGAGGAGGCGGCCGAGATCCGCGTGCTTCATTTTCTGCAGGAGACCGAGATCAGCCGGGTACGGGATTTTCAGAGCTATGAGCAGATCGAACAGCTGTTCGGCCGGCCGGAGCTGCATCCGGTGAACCGGTACTTTGTGGAGCGGCTGCGGGAGCTGCGGGACGAGGTGACGGCGACGCGTTAGCCGGCTGGCGGAAGCGGCGCAGGAGGCTTTCGAAGTAGGCGAGTTGGGAGGGATAGTCGCAGGATTCGCCATAGGCGGCGGTCATGATGGTGGAGGTGAGGAACGGGGACGTCACGCCGGAGGGCGGGCCGAGCGCGGCGGCGAGGGTGTCGTAATCGTAGCCGAGGCGTTCGACGATGGGGCGACCGAGCGCGG
>CAYMTH010001115.1:1295-1561 GCA_964393235.1 uncultured Solibacteraceae bacterium
TTTCGTTTGCGGGAGCGGCCCGCCCGAGTGTCCGTCGCCAGTGCCCGGCGTGGGCGGGGACGGGGCGTTGCTCGGCATAGACGGTGGATTGGTCGCCGAAGGCCCAGCGGGGGGTCTGGCGGGCGCCGTAGTCGATGAGCCCGGGCTCGAGGGGAAGGCGGAGTTTGGCGCAGAGTTGAGCGATCTGTTCGGCGGGGGAATCGACGAGGTCCTCGTAGCGGATCACGGCGTCGTTCTGGCCGGGGGATGCGAGGGCGGAGAGGAGG
>CAYMTH010001116.1:0-1554 GCA_964393235.1 uncultured Solibacteraceae bacterium
AATCTCGTCGATGAACAGGATGAGGCCCTTCTCCCCGGCCGCCTCCCGCAGCAACGCCGTCAGCCGTTCTTCCAGCTCCCCGCGAAACTTCGTCCCCGCGACCAGCTCCGTCAGCCGCAGCTCAACGATCCGCCGCCCCGCCAGCGACTTCCCCATCGCGATCCGCCACGCCAGCCCCTCGACGATCGCCGTCTTCCCCACGCCCGCGTCGCCCAGCAGCAGCGGGTTGTTCTTCGTAGCCCGGCTCAGCGTCCGGACCAGTTGGAGCAGTTCGTCTCTACGCCCGATACAAGGCCCCAGCTTCCCGGCCTTCGCGAGGGCCGTAAGATCCCGTCCAAACCGGGCGAGCAACCCGCCCCGTTTCGCCAGCAGAATCTCGAGCATCCCCGGCAGATCCCGGGCGGCGGCGAAGACAGCTTTCGTCTCGGCCGACCGGGAAATCTTAGTCCGTTCCGGCCCCGCGTAGGAGCCCCGTCCGATCTCTTTCCGGACCCGCCGCCGGACGTCAGCGGGCGACTCCGGCGCGACGCGTGCGCAAACGGCGTCCCATTCCGAGCCGGTCAAGCCCAACTTCTCGGCCGAGCAAACGCCGATGAGCAAATGAGCGGGCTCGATGAATTCACTCCCCAGGGTCAGCGCCTCCGCCGCGGCCACTTGCCACGCCATCATCGCCCCGGTGGACAAATCTCCCATAAAATCCCGTCTACGCCGCGCCGACCGCGCTTCCCGCGATTATACGCGATCCCGCCCCGCCTCGATTTCACCTTCGATCACAGCCGCGATCTGAGCCCGCAACTCAGGCAGCCTCGTCGTCACCAAGGTCCACACCAAAGTCAGGTCCACGCCAGGATAGTCATGCACGATCCGGTTGCGAAGCCCCGCCAGATCTCGCCACGGCACTCCTGGGTGCCGGTCCTGCACCTCCGTCGGCACCCGCTTGGAAGCCTCACCGATAATCATCAACGAATGAAGGATCGCCCGCGACAACACCTCGTCCGCGCAGAACCGCGCCTCCTCCACCCCGGCCGAATGCTTCAGAACGATATCCGCTTCGTTCAGGATATCCGCCAGAAACGCCAACTCACGCCGCATAAACCTCGCGTGCATCCCGCATCACCTGCGGCGCCATATGCACGTTCAACCCCCGCCGCGACACCAGGTCAACCCGCCGCCCCGTCAGCACGCTCAACTCCTCTTCCATGTGCCCAAAATCGAAAAGGTCCAACCGACTCTCCGGCAGAAACTCCACAAGAAAGTCCAGATCCGAGTCCGGGCCCATCTCCCCCCGCGCCGCCGATCCGAACAGGCTCAACGTCTTCACTTGGTACCGGCGACAGATTTCCGCCAACCGATCCAAATCCAACTCGACTCCACTTGTAATCGTCATGGCATCCTCCGCCTGCTCCCTCATCCTACAACGCCAGCTTCGGCGCCATCATCCACTTCAGCACCCCCCGCGGCCGCACCCCGAACTCCATCACGTCCACCCGCACCATCGCCCCCTTCTTAAAATCCACCCGCAACTCCGGCGCCCCCAGCAAATACCCCAGCATC
>CAYMTH010001117.1:0-1546 GCA_964393235.1 uncultured Solibacteraceae bacterium
TCCCAGGCGATTCCTCGATCTGGGCGTTATTCTGGCCTACCTCATCGGCATCACCTGGTTCGGAGCCCGCTTCCGGACCGGCCAGAAATCTCTCAAGGACTACTTCCTCGGCGGTCGCAACGCCCCCTGGTGGGCCATCGCGTTTTCCATTGTTTCGGCCGAAACGTCGACCCTCACCGTCATCGGAACGCCCGGCATCGCCTTCCGCGGCGACCTCGGTTTTCTGCAGGTCGTGCTTGGCTACCTCGCCGCGCGCATCGTGATTTCGACGCTGTTCCTGCCACATTACTTCCGCGGCGAAATGTACACCGCCTACGAACTGATGCAGCGCCGCTTCGGCCCCAACATCCGCAAGCTCACCGCCGGCAGCTTCCTGCTGCTGCGGTCGCTCGCCGAGGGCGTCCGCGTGTTCGCGATCTCGATCGTCATCTCCATCATCCTCGGCACCGGCGAGATGAGTTCGATCTTGTTAATTGTCGCCCTCACCCTTTTCTATACCTTCGAGGGTGGCATGGAAGCCGTCATCTGGACCGACGTCGTGCAGATGTTCCTCTACGTCGGCGGGGCGATCGTCAGCCTCTTTGTCATCCTGCAGCAGATCCCGGGCGGCTGGTCGCACATCTGGGAGGTCGCCGGCGCGGCTAATAAACTCCGGATCTTCGACTTCCGCACCGACTTCGCGAGCCCCGACTTCTTCTCCAGGCCCTATTCCTTCTGGGCCGGCGTCATCGGCGGCTGCTTCCTGACGACGGCCTCGCACGGCACCGAGCAACTCATGGTGCAGCGCCTGCTGTCGGCGCGCAACCAGACCGAGAGCCGCACGGCGCTGTTCGGCAGCTGGGCGGTCATCTTCTTCCAGTTCTCGCTGTTCCTCGTCATCGGCCTGATCCTCTACGTCTTCTACCAGGACACCGGCCGGCCGTCGCCCGCCGTCGCCGACCGTATCTATCCGCAGTTCATCTGGGACTATCTGCCGGCCGGCGTGGCCGGCCTCGTGATGGCCGCCATCCTGGCCGCGGCGATGTCGAACCTCTCGGCCGCTTTGAACTCGCTCGCCTCGACCACGGTGATGGACTTCTGGAAACCGCTGGCGCGCAAGGAACGGACCGAGGCCGAGTACCTGACCATCGCGCGGTGGGTGACCATTTTCTGGGGCGGCGTGCTGCTGGTGATCGCGTTTCTGGCGCGGCACGTGCAGTCGGTGCTCGAGTACGGTCTCGGCATCGCGTCCATCGTTTACGGCGCGCTGCTCGGGACCTTCCTGCTCGGCGTGCTCACGGAGCGCGTCGGCGAGCGGGCCGCCATGGCCGGCATGGCCGCCGGGCTCGCCCTCAACGTCTATCTGAAATTCGGCACGAACGTCGCCTGGACCTGGTACGTCCTGATCGGGACCGCCGCCACATTTATCACGGCATGGATCGCATCCTTCGTCCTGCCCCGGGAGAACTCTCAACATGTCTGAACTTAAACGCGATCTCGGTGTCTGGGGCGCGGCTTCCATCGTCGTCGGCACAGTCATCGGCTCCGGCATCTTCCTGGTGCCGAA
>CAYMTH010001118.1:0-1541 GCA_964393235.1 uncultured Solibacteraceae bacterium
GCAAGGAGGAGTTCCAGTCCGAATTCGAGTGCAAGTTCGTCCCGAACGGCGAAGGGTACATCTCGCGCGAAGTCTACCGCGCCTGTCTCGACCCGACGGTCGAGCTCTTCCTCCCCGACGAACCGCTCCCCGACGTCTGGCCCTTCCCAGACAACTCCTAGGGGACGTGCTACCAGGATTTGTCCGATAACTCGCGAACAACCCCGCGCGCCCCGGCCTTGCCCGCAAAGCATCGCCGCCCGGCCCGCCCAGGTATTTGACAACCGAATATCCACCCCGGAGGGCGAACCGCCGCGGCCTTACCCCGCGCCTTGCGTCTGGTCTGTCGCCTCTTCGCCCTTCCGCATCGCGTCCAGCACGCCGTTCACGAACCGCGCCGATTCCTCGCCCGAGAACCGCCGCGCCAGCTCGATCGCCTGATCGATCACCACCGGCGCCGGCGTCTCCGTCCGCAGCATCTCGTACGCCGCCAGCCGCAGAATGTTCCGGTCCACCATCGGCATCCGCTCCAGCTTCCAGTTCGCCGACCGCCGCGCGATCTGCGCGTCCAGCCACTCCTGCTCCTGGTGCGCCCCGAACAACAGCAGCTCCATGAACGGATCCGCCTCCGGTCGCTCCTCGTTTTCTTCGGTGTACAACGTGTGGAAATAATCCCGCAACGCGTCTTCCGGCGCGACCTTACGCGAATCGCACTCGTAGAGCATCTGAAGCGCCCGGCGCCGGCTGAGGTGACGCGATGGCATCCGTTATTTCCCGCGGATCTGCTTCAAAACACTGGCCATTTCGATCACGGTCGCCGCCGCGTCGAAACCCTTGTTCCCGGCCTTCGCCCCCGCCCGGTCGATCGCCTGCTCCAGCGTGTTCGTCGTCAGCACGCCAAACGCCACCGGCACCCCGGTCGCCATCTGCACCTGCCCGATCCCCTTCGCCGCCTCCCCCGCAACATAATCAAAATGCGGCGTTTCCCCGCGAATCACCGCCCCCAGGCAGATGATCGCGTCGTACCGCCCGCTCTCCGCCAGCGCCTTCACCGTCACCGGCAGCTCCCACGATCCCGGCACCCGGACCACCGTGATCGCCTCTTCCGCCACCCCGTGCCGCTTCAAGCCGTCCATCGCCCCGCCCAGCAGCCGGTCCGTAATAAAGCTGTTGAACCGGGCTACGGCGATCGCCACCTGCAAACCCGCGCCCTGCAGGGCGCCTTCTATCTCTAAGTGCGGCATCGTTTTGTTCCTGTTTCGCGGTTCCCGCCAAGCCGTATGGGATAATGTTGGGACAGGGCGTAACTGTATTATCCCATGGATCCTTCTCGCATTCGGAATTTCTCAATCATCGCCCACATCGACCACGGCAAATCCACTCTGGCCGACCGCCTGCTGGAATACACCGGAGCGCTCTCCCAGCGCGAGATGATGGAACAGGTCCTCGACTCTATGGACCTGGAACGCGAACGCGGCATCACGATCAAAGCGCATGCCGTCCGCCTCAACTATAAGGCCAAAGACGGGCTCGAGTACCAGCTCAACCTCATCGATACCCCA
>CAYMTH010001119.1:0-1529 GCA_964393235.1 uncultured Solibacteraceae bacterium
GTTGCGCCCGCTGCCACAACCATAAGTACGATCCGATCCTGCAGAAGGATTACTACCAGTTGATGGCCTACTTCAACAACATCGGCGAACCCGGCCGCTACATCAAGTTCGGCAACTCGCCTCCGTTCCTGCCCGCTCCGACGCCTTCGCAGGAAAAGAAGCTCGGCGAACTGCGCGCCGCCCTCGCCTCCGCCGACCGCGCCTTCCACAACATGGAGCCCGCCATCGCCACCGCCCAGGCCAAGTGGGAGAAGACGCTCGACGCGCGGTCCACGTGGATGTCGAAGGATAAGCTCAACGCCGAACTCCTCGCCGCGCCCGTCGCCTTCGATGGCAAAAAGCGCGTCGAAATGGGCGGCGAAGCCCAGTTTGGCTATCTCGACCGTTTCTCCATCGCCTTCCGCGTCAAGTCCACCACCGGCAACGGCGTTCTCCTCCACCGCATGGCCGACGACGAGGCGAGCCCCTCCGGCTACGGCTTCCATCTCGAAAACGGCAAGCTGCAGATGCACTTCGCCGTCCGCCGGCTCGACGACGGCATCCTCGTCGAATCCAAGCGCGCCCTCGAAAAGAACCGCTGGTATCACGTTGCCATGACCTACGACGGCTCCCGCGCCGCCTCCGGCATTCAGCTCTTCGTCGATGGCGAACCGTGGGAACTCGACGCCCAGCTCGACGCGATGAACCAGGACTTCCGCAGCGCCACCAAGCTCACCTTCGGCGCCGGCGGCGGCTGGCCCGACGCCTTCACCGGCGAACTCGCCGGCTTCCGCGCCTACTCCCGCGTGCTTCGGCCCGCCGATGTCGCCATGCTCGCCTACGCGCAGCCGCTCGGCGAAGCCGCCCGCGTCCCCGTTGCCCGCCGCAACGAGGTGCAGCGGCAGTACCTCCGCCAGGCCTTCTTCGAACTCGGCGCCGACGCCTCCCTCCGCGCCGCCCGCGCCGCCGCCGTCAAGGCCGCCGAGAACCTCGAAATGTACGAGCAGTCCGTCCCCACCGTTATGGTGATGCGCGAACTGCCCAACCGCCCCGATACCTTCATCGCCCTCCGAGGCGCCTACGACAAGCCCGGCGAGAAGGTCGACCGCGCCATCCCCGCCTCGCTCCACCCGCTCCCTCCGAACGCTCCCGCCAACCGTCTCGGCCTCGCCGAATGGCTTGTCGACCGCGCCAATCCGCTCACCGCCCGCGTCATCGTCAACCGCCTCTGGCAGATGGCCTTCGGCATCGGCCTCGTGAAAACCGTCGAAGATTTCGGCTCCCAGGGCGACTGGCCCAGCCACCCCGAACTCCTCGACTGGCTCGCCGTCGACTTCATGGAATCGGGCTGGAACGTCAAGCGCCTCTGGAAGACCATCCTCCTCTCGGAGACCTATCAACAAAGCTCCGCGCTCACCCCCGCGCTCCGCGAGAAGGATCCCGACAACCGCTTGCTCGCCCGTGGTCCGCGCTTCCGTCTGCCCGCCGAAATGGTGCGCGACCAGGCCCTCCGCGTCTCCGGCCTCCTTGTCGATAAGCAGGGCGGCCCC
>CAYMTH010001120.1:0-1517 GCA_964393235.1 uncultured Solibacteraceae bacterium
GGTCCACCGGCGCCGCCACCGCCGCCCCGTCCCGCAGGACCGCGATCGGCTCGCTCGTCTGCCGCTCCCCGCTCACCCGCGTCGCATACCCCGTCGCCAGCCGCTCCGCGTTGACTTCAAACAGGTGCGGCGCCGTAAACACCCCCAGCCGCGCCTCGTTCACGACGTTCGTGATGTCCGTATCCCCATCGGCGTTCCACGTCTTCCGGAATCCCGGCGGCGCCGTCGCCGTGTAGCGGAACAGCACCGTGTTATCCAGCAGAATGTCGTCTGTCCAGATGAACTTCGCGCCCGCGAAATCGAAACTGGCGTAGTCTCCGTCCGGCCGCACCTGCGACTCGGGATACTCCGTCGCACTCGCCCATCCGCTGTCGTCGAACTCCGGCGCGAACCAGTTCGGCGGAATCGGCGTACTCCGCACCCGCGGATTCCGGGTATCGCCGTTCAGCGGCCCGGTCGAGAACGCCTTCGCCTTCCACTTCCCGCTCGTCACCGTCCCGTCGGAGAGCTTCAGGATGAAACCGCCATCGCCCACCTGCGTCCCGTATTCGAGCCCCGTCTTCGGATCCGCATTGTCCCGCGCCAGCACTGCGATCGTCATCGGATAGCTCGGCAGCACGCTCACCGTCACCACGTTGTGCGGCAGAAACTCGATCTGGTCCACCGCCGCCGGCTTCCCGTTGATGTACACCATGCACCAGTTGTCCGCGTACGCGTTCAGCTTCAGAACGTTCTGGAACGTGGGCCGGATGATCCCCGGCGCCGGCTGCCCGTGCAACCCGGCCCAGCCCAGCAAGCCCAGCATCGCTACCGCCTGTCTCATGTCTCCAGCCTGCCACCCGGATGTGAAATTCCGGTGTGAACCGGCCGCGAAATTGTGAGGGAATTGTGAATTTGCCTCTGCGTCTTCGCCCCCCTGGCGCCGTCAAAAACTTTTTACGCCGCAATGTGTTGAATGAATTGTGAGTTTTTCGGGAAGACGCGAGCGGGTCGGCTATCCTGGGTCAGCCATGGCGCACCTCCTGGTCATCGACGACGACCGCCTCATCTGCCAGCTCCTGGCCGAGTATCTGGCGCCCCACGGCTACCGGGTCACGGCCGTCCATAACGGAATCGACGGCGTCAGCCGCGCCGTCGCCGGCGATGTCGATGTCGTCTTGCTCGACGTGATGCTCCCCGGCCTCGACGGCTTCGAAGCCCTCAAGCGCATCCGCGCCCGGTCCGACGTTCCCGTCATCATGCTCACCGCGCGCGGCGCGGAAAACGACCGCATCGCCGGCCTCGATGCCGGCGCCGACGACTACGTCCCCAAAACCTTCTCCCACCGCGAACTCCTCGCCCGCGTCAACGCCGTCGTCCGCCGCGGCCGCGGCCTGCCCGGCGAGGGCATCGTCGAAGCCTTCGGCGTCTCGCTCGATCCCGCCCGGCGCATCGCCCGCCTCCAGGGCGTCCGCATCGAACTCACCGCCGTCGAATTCGATATCCTCCTCGCCCTCATGCGCGCCCGCGGCAGAGTC
>CAYMTH010001121.1:0-1512 GCA_964393235.1 uncultured Solibacteraceae bacterium
GCCGCGGAGGGGCCGGTGGGGCGGAGCGAACTGCTCGTCCTGCGCGTTGGTGACCGCGGTGGCGGCGACGGCGAATGGGTGCGTGATGCGGACGCGGTGGGAGGGCTGCTCGTCGTAGTCGCCGCGGCGGCGGGCTTCGAAGGGGAGGACGAAGGGGCCCTGGCCGGGGTAGAGGCGCTCCATCTCGTCGCGGCGCGGGTAGGTGAGCGGGGTCAGCAGGGCGTCGGTGACGCGGGCGGCTTCGCCGCGGACGAAGGAGCCCGAGGGGATGGGCACCATGCGCATTCCGAGCGAATTGACGAACGGTTGGCCGTGGGCGGCGGCGGCGAGCAACAGCGCGATACGTGCGATCACGCTGTCATTGTTTCACCCCGGCGGCGGCGCGCAAAACGGGCAGGTAGGCGCTGGCCATGAAGTGATCGGTGGCGACCTGGAAGGTTTGGCTTTTCAGGTCTTTCAAGGCGGCCTCCTCGCCGCCGATGGTGAGGAGCGATTTCCAGGGGCCGAGGTTGAGCGGGTCGGAGAGGATGCGCCACCAGAGGCTGCCGATTGTCTCGACGGCGGTGGTGTTGACGTGCGGCGCGCCGCCTTGATCAAAGAGGATTTCGGTGCCCCAGTGGCGGTAGTCCATGAGGAAGAAGAGCGGCACGCGGGGGACGATGTCGCGGTTGTTGATGTGGCGGAACAGGACGGAGGCGAGGAACTGGGCGCAGGCCGTGGAGCAGGTTTCGTCGCCGTAGCGAGGCTGGCCGAAGGTGTAGATGCCGCGGATGCCGATGCGCGGGGCTTCAAACGTCGCGCGGGCGGCGCAGGCGACGGCGAGGGCGCCGCCGAGGCTGTGGCCGGTCAACCAGACGCGGCGGTTGCCGCGGGCATCGAGGTGAGGGCGGATCTGGGTCCAGACGGCTTCGAGGCCGGCACGGAAGCCGCTGTGCATTTCGCCCGGGACGGAGGGATCGGGCACGTGTTTGGCTTGAAAGTCGAGCATCCAGTCGGCGACGGTGGGGTCAGTGCCGCGGAAGCTGACGAGGACGACGTTGGCGGCGGTGGCGACGAAGCCGTCGATGTTGCCTTTGACGACGTCGCCGGCGAGACCTTCAAACGGGACGCACTCGTCGAAGCCGGCCATGTCGGCCCAGGCCTTCATGCCGGCCGGATCGGCATAGGCGGCCTCGGAGGCTTCGCCAAGAAAGAGGGCGTTGCGGACGGAATAGGCGGCGGCTTCGGGGTCAAAATCGGCTAACTTCAGGCGGTAGTCGCTTAGTTGCATAGTCGCTCCTCCCAGAGCGGTCAATGCTGACTATGTTACTCCGCGAAAAGCACGCCCTGCGCTTCCGGCTTTTTCGCGGGCCGGCGGCGCGGGCCTTTGCGGCTGCCGTGGCGTTGGGCCACCTGGCGGCGCTCGTCCCAGGCGCCGGCGCGGCGGCGGGCTTCGCCCAGGCGGGCGCGGGCGAGGCGGACGGCTTCGGCGTGATCGACGATGGGATGGAACGGAGCGTGGACGTCGGCGCG
>CAYMTH010001122.1:0-1511 GCA_964393235.1 uncultured Solibacteraceae bacterium
GCCGTCGCCGGCGAAGCCGCCGTCGCCTTCTTCTCCATCTCCGGCTCCGCGTTCGTCGAAGTGTTCGTCGGCGTCGGCGCCAGCCGCGTCCGCGACCTCTTCGAACAGGCCAAGGCAAACGCCCCCTGCATCGTCTTCATCGACGAACTCGACGCCATCGGCAAGTCCCGCACCTCCGGCCGCGGCATCGGCTTCAGCAACGACGAACGCGAACAGACCCTCAATCAGCTCCTCGCCGAAATGGACGGCTTCGACACCTCCGACGGCGTGATCCTCATGGCCGCCACCAACCAGCCCGAGGTCCTCGACGCCGCCCTCCTCCGCGCCGGCCGCTTCGACCGCCAGGTCCTCGTCGACCGACCCGACCTCAAGGGCCGCGAAGAGATCCTCCGCGTCCACGTCCGCAAAATCAAACTCGCCCCCGACGCCGACCTTCACACCATCGCCGCCCGCACCCCCGGCATGGTCGGCGCCGACCTCGCCAACATCGTCAACGAGTCCGCCCTCCTCGCCGTCCGCCGCGGCGCCTCCTCCGTCGAACTCCGCGACCTCGAAGAAGCCATCGACCGCGTCATGCTCGGCCTCGAAAAGAAACGCCGCGTCATGACCCCCGCCGAAAAAGAGCGCATCGCCTTCCACGAAGCCGGCCACGCCCTCGTCGCCATCTCCGTCCAGTTCGCCGACCCCGTCCACCGCGTCTCCATCATCCCCCGCTCCATCGGCGCCCTCGGCCACACCCTCCAACTCCCCACCGACGAGCGGTTCCTCATGACCCAGCCCGAGCTCGAAGACCGCATCGCCGTCCTCCTCGGCGGACGCGCCGCCGAGGAAGTACACTTCGACGGAGTGGTCTCCACCGGAGCCGCCAACGACCTCGACCGCGCCTCCGAACTCGCCCGCCAAATGGTCACCCGCTTCGGCATGAGCAACAAACTCGGCGAACTCACCTACGGCAATCCCCTCGCCGCCGCCTTCCTGAAATCCATCTTCGACACCGAGCAGCGCAACTACTCCGACCAGACCGCCCACCTCATGGACGAGGAGTGTAAGCGCATCCTCGACGCCGCTCACCAGCGCGCCCTCGCCGTTCTCCGCGAACGCCAATCCCAGCTCGCCCGCGTCGCCGATGCCCTTATCCGCCAGGAAACCCTTAGCCGTGAACAACTTGACGCGCTCATCGCGGCCGCCCGCCCCTTCCCCCTCGCCTCGTGACGGAACTGCAACGGAATCCCCCTTCCGTGCATCAAAGGAATAGGCGCCGTCCGGCGTCTCTCCCCATGTCATTCCCCGAGCCGCTCTTTGCCGACACCTTCGCAGTGCCCGCCTTCCATTCCCACGAACACCCGGAACACGAATCCGAGCACGCCGAACACAGCCACGCCGCCGAACAGGACCACTCCGAGGACCCCGTACGCACCTACCTCCGTGAGATGGGCAGCATTTCGCTCCTGAACCGCCGCGGCGAAACCGACCTCGCCCGCCGCATGGAGCGCGGCTCCTTCCGCGCCCGT
>CAYMTH010001123.1:0-335 GCA_964393235.1 uncultured Solibacteraceae bacterium
TCTCCGGGACCAGACTCCTCTCCCCCGTCCACCGCTAAATCGCCCGGCTCCCGCCCCCCACCACCCGTCCCGAGCCTCGCCTCAACTCCACCCCCGCCAACTTCACCCCCCCCGCGCCCGCGCCCGCCCAGGCCCCGGAACGAACCGAACCCGAATTCGATCCGACCGTTGAAAACACGGAACTTAACCCCACCGAACCCGGCGCCGGCGACGATTCCGCCGAACCCGCCGAACCCGTCGTTCTCATCGATCCGGCCTCCGCCGACGTCGACCAGGCCCGCCGCAACTTCCCCGGCCGCGCCATCGTCATCCTCCCCGCCCTCCCCGGCCCGGAC
>CAYMTH010001123.1:345-1511 GCA_964393235.1 uncultured Solibacteraceae bacterium
TGCCCCCGTCGGGGAACCCGCTGCCGCCCCCGCCCTGGCGCAGGCCGTGTCCTGATCTTCCGCCGCCCCCAACCCGCGCTCCCCGCGGAGCGCCCCGCCCGCAAGACCCTGCCGTGACCGCCACAGCCACCGCCATCGCCCCCGCGCTCGCCCCCCTTACCTTTCCCCACGCCGCCGCCGTCTCCCCCGTCCCCGGCGCCGCCCCCTCCGCGCCCGCCGCAACCGCCTCGGCCGAATGGCAGCGCGACCTCGCCGAACTCCCCATCACCGAATGGGTCGCCCGGCATCTCAACTTCCACCCCGCCCCCAAACAGGCCGAGGTGCTCACCTCCGAACACCGCAATCTCGTCCTCTGCTGCCATCGCAAATGGGGCAAGACCACCATCATCGCCCTGAAGGCCTTCCATTACGCCCTTTCCGGCCCCAACCGCGCCGTCGGCGTGCTCGCCCCTTCGCTCAAGCAGGGCGGCCACATCGTCTATCGGGTCCGCGAATTCTCGGCCGCGCTCGGCATCAAGTTCCGCCGTTACATGGGCCGTGACTATTCCATTCTGTTGCCCAACGGGAGCCGCGTCTTTGCCATCCCGCACAACACCACCACCGCCCTCGGCGACGAAGCCGAAGTGCTCATCGTCGACGAAGCCGCCGTGGTCAAAAACGCGGTGATCGAAGCCGTGTCCCCCTCCACGGCCCGCAAGCGGAGCACGCAGTGGTACCTGTCCACGCCGGCCCGCCAGTCCGGGCATTTTTACGATATCTGGCACGACAAGTCGGACGACTATCACCGCATCCTGTCGACGGTGGCCGATACGCCCGAAATCGATCCAAAGTATTTGCAGACGTACCGCCGCGCCTCGCCAGCGAGGTACGAGATGGATTTCGAGTGCCGCTTCGCCAAGCCGGCCGACCGTCTGGTTCCCCGCGATTTTGTGGAAGCCATCTGCCGCTGGCCGGCCGGAGAAGGTCCGCGGAACGGAATCTCAGGACCGCCGGACACGGCGCCGTCGACGCAGAAGCTTCCGGTTCCGCCGAATCTCCGCGAGATTCTGGAGAACATGGTGCGCAAGTCCTAACCCGCCGCCCGCAGCCGTTAGGAAGCGGAAGGCCAACGCAAAAGGGAAACAAAGGAGCCAGCCGCCGGTGCCTGGCACCCAGGAAGCGGAAGG
>CAYMTH010001124.1:0-1506 GCA_964393235.1 uncultured Solibacteraceae bacterium
CTTCGGCCAGTATCGCGTGGACCCCGAGGGCAGCTGGAAGCCCTGAGTGCTGGTGGTGCTCGAACTCGACGGCGACCGCATGTTCCCGCTGTTCGGCCTGCCCGGGCAGATTCCCGCACCCCCCACGACGGCGACCGCACGGTGCTGAGCAACGACGGCCACGTGAGGTTGCTCGCGCGTCCGTTCTTCGCCGGTTTTATCAGCTGTCCGCAGCCGGACCCGCGCCGCCGTGGACGAGATGGTAGAAAGAGCCGCGGCCTCCGGGGGCGCTAACGCGATGCCCCCGCAAGACCGCGGCTGGATGTATCCGTCTTCGTTCTACGATCCGGCGTCGACGATTCAGTTCTCGTCCGGATCTTCGTCGACAAGCGGATCGTTGCCATCGTTGCCCAGCGTGAACTGCTTCTGCGCCTGGGTGTTCCGGGCCCGGTTGGCGGCGGCCGACGGCGGCAGGTTCACCCCGTTGGCCGGCAGCACGTAGAGCTCCCGCCCGGTCGAGTTGTCGTCGGCCGAGAAGAAGACCATGTGCTTGGTCACCAGGAAGCCCTCGGGCGACGATGAACCGGCGCCCGGCGCGATGTCGGCCAGCAGGAACGTCCCCTGCTTGTCGCCCTTCCAGAGCTCGACGCCGCTCGCGCCGTTGGTCGCGGTGAAGAGGATGCCGTTGCCCACGTCGGCGATGCGCCGGCTGCCCGAGTTCCGCGAGGAGGTCGGCGCGCCGTCGGCGTCGACGTACATCCGCGTCCCGGCGGCCGTCCCGTCGCTCACCCACAGCTCCTGTCCGTTCATCCCGTCGTTGGCCGAGAAGTACAGCAGCCCGTTCACCACCGTCAGTTCGGTGACCCCGGAGGTGGCCGGCCCGGGGTTGATGTCCTTCACCATGAAGGTGCCGGCGGCGGTGCCGTCGGTGCGCCACAATTCGCCGCCATTCTCCGGCGTCTGAGCCCAGAAGTAGACCAGCCCGTTCCAGGCCAACAAGTTAAACGGGTTCCCCCCGACCGTGCCGGGGAATATCTCCTTCACCATCTGCGTCCCGGCGGCCGTGCCGTCGGACTTCCAGAGCTCGAAGCCGGTAGCGGCGAGGAACGCGCGGAAGTAGATGGTGTCGCCCACGACGGCCGTATCAAAGATGCTCGGCGACTGCGTGCCCGGCACGATGTCCTTGACGAGTACCGTGCCCGCCGCCGTGCCGTCGGTGCGCCAGAGTTCGACGCCCTCGGCGGCGGTCGTCGCCACGAAGTAAAGCCGGCTGGCGGCCACGGAGAACGTCCCGGGACTCCCGCTGTTCGGCCCCGGGTAGATGTCCTTCAACAGCGCCGTGCCGGCGGCCGTGCCGTCGGATTTCCAAAGTTCGAAGCCGTTCACACCATCGTTCGCCGAGAGGTAGAGCGCGTTCTGGAAGCAGAGCATGCTCGTGATCGCGAAGTTCAGGCCGGGCCGGATGTCCTTCACCATCACGGTGCCGGCTTCGGTGCCGTCGGTCTTCCACAGTTCGGCGCCGTACAC
>CAYMTH010001125.1:0-1504 GCA_964393235.1 uncultured Solibacteraceae bacterium
GGCCATGACCTCGTCGATCGCGTTGTCGACGCACTCGTACACCAGATGGTGCAGTGCGTTGAGGCCGGTGCCACCCACATACATGCCCGGCCGCTTGCGGATCGCCTCGAGGCCCTCGAGCACCTGGATCGACTCCGAGGTGTAGTTGGCCGCGTCGGCGGGCCCGTCGGTCGGCATGCTGTCGGTCGGGGTGTTCACGGGCTCTTCCAAGCTGTTGATCTCGCTCATGGGCGGAGGTCGGACGGGCGTCGCGGGGGTCTTCTTCGGCGACCTTTCGGATGGCCGGATCGGGGATCCCGGGAGGCCGATCGAAGGGGATTCCGACGGGGTGCGATGCGAACCGAAATCCTAGCAGAAACCGGCCTCCGACGCCCCGCCCGAGACTCTTCGGAACCGCTGGAAAAACCGCGGATTCATGCGGGTTTTCGGGGGCGGCTGCGACGGCTGGTCGCGGGCTTGTCCTACACTCCGAGCCCCGTCGCGAGCACCCTGTGCACGAACCCGCGCCCAGCATGTCCAGTTCGAGCGATCGTCCCCGAGGAGGGCCGTTGGGTGATCCCGCCGACAGCGGCGTCGACGCCACTGCGCAGCCGGGTGCGCGGGAGCCGTCCGACCCCCGACCGGATCCGCGACGGATGGCGGGCATGACCGATCCGCAGGTGCTCCTGAACGAGGCGGCGGCCCGCGGCGAGTTCGTCCAGGTCGGGCGTCGATCGTTCGTGGGCGCCTGCATCGCGGGGGCGGTCGCCGGTTCGCTGGCGGCGTGCGCGGGGTCGGGTTCCAAGAACGCGGGCGGGAGAGTCGCACAGCTTCCGAGGGGGGAGTGGCGGGAGCCGCCTGGAGGGCCGAGCTTGCCTGTCCCGGATGGATCCGTCCCGGCTGGATCCCCGGCGAGCTCCCCGAGCTTGCCTGTCCCAGTTGCCTCCAAGCCCGAGCCGAAGGACCCCCCTCAACCGGCCCGCGAGTTCAATCCTGTCGGCGAAGCGGCGCTTCCGTGGGCCAAGCCGCGCTTTCTCTGGGCCAAGGCTGGTCCGATCCGGAGCCAGCTCAACCCGATGCTGCCGATCACCTGCGTGACGGTTCATCATGATGGTCTCGATGAACTGTTCTGGTCGACCAGGACGCGCGACACCGCCGACCGGATCGAGCATTACCGGGTTGGCCACCTCGGGCGGGGCTGGGCGGACATCGGGTACCACCTGGTCATCGACCGCGCCGGCGTGCTCTGGCAGGGGCGCGCGATCCGCTGGCAGGGCGCCCATGTCCAGTTTCACAACGAGGGCAATGTCGGCGTGCTGGTGATGGGCAACTTCGACCGGCAGAAGCCAACCGTGGCGCAGCTGACGACGCTCCGGCGGGTGCTCACCGACCTCCGGGCGACCTATCACATCCGGCGCGGGGAGGTCTACACGCACAAGGAGTGGAAGGACGCCCAGACCGCCTGCCCCGGTCGGTCGCTCCAGCCGAAGGTCGAGCAGATCCGCAAGGTGATCGGAGCCTGAGG